>NZ_JBEHVV010000041.1:0-25512 GCF_040227395.1 Coprococcus sp. RTP21428st1_C9_RTP21428_210409 | reverse complement strand
AGTTATTATTATGAGGGCGATGAAGGGGATATGGTATCGTATGCGGATGCGGAAAAACTTCCGGCCGGTACGTATACTGTTCAGCTTACAGACAAAATGGATAGTGAGCCGAACCAGTCGACCAAGATATACGATTCGTACACTGCAAAGGTGCAGACTCCTGCTGAATATTTTGTAGGAAAAAGGAATATCAGTGAGACGGATACCTACGCATATGATACCAGGGTGGACGGTTACGAGTATTACAGATTTATACCATCTGCAACTGCTGACTTTGTGTTTGAAGTAGATAAATCATCAACTGCATTTATAGATGTATATGATTCGGACATGGCGGTGGTTGAGACCGATAATGACAGGTATTCATTTGTCAAGGGAAAGACCTATTATGTCAGACTTTCAGGAACAACGGATGATGACAATGAAACATTGAATGAGGTCAGGCTCAAGGCGAAGAAGTATGCGGCACCTTCAGGGGTGACATTGAAGCTGGCAAAGAGCGAATGGGCAGCCGGAACGCCGATAAGCTTCATGAATGGTGCGAGCAGTACAATAAAGTATAATGATAAGTCCACGGAAAGCATAGATCTGACCGGTGGAAGTGGATACAGTAATGGAAACAGATATACAGTATATTATTCGTCATCTGATGATAACTGGAAAGAGTACGAATATGAAAAAGGTGTAACTCTTTCAGAGGGCGAGTACAAAGTAGCTGTGGGATATGATGCGGCTGAGGAAGATCAGGAGCTGCTCGGCACGGCAGTGCTTAAGGTAGTGTCCATAGACAAGCTGAGCGCAGGACAGCTCTCCGAAGGTGACAACAATGTGAGTGTCGGAACGGATGAGTATGACAAGGCCTATTACAGTTTTGTCATGCCATTTGACGGAAGTGTGGTAATAGAAAGCGACAGTCCTTATTGTGTATATGAGTCCGGTGATGAGGGCCCGGTAGAGGTTACAGGAAAACTTACCGGAGGCAGCACTTATTACGTAGGCCTGTATAATGAGTTATCTACTTCCAAGACAAATGTGAGACTGAGCTTTATTCCGAAAGTGACAGATATGATTGCTGTTCCCGAGAACACGGATTTCATCAGAATGGGCAGCTACGATAAGGATATCAGCAGTTATGTAGATGGAACCAGAGTAAAGATCTCGTATGCTGACGGAAAAACAGAGGAGCTGGTGTTTGACGATTCGGACAGTGTGGAAACCTCCAGAGGAGACGAGGTACGTGCTGAGATAGTTACAGATATGGAAAATGAGTGCCCTGTCGGAGCGGCACAGATTAGGATATACACGCTGTATAGTGAGGACTCTTATGCATATGACATAGAGATAAAGGATATAGAGGATGTTGCTGCCGGAAGTCTTGCGGAGGGCTCTAATCAGGTAAGCATGTCGGAGAATGGCAGTGCATACTATACGTTTAAGCCTTCGATATCTGCCAGGTATACATTTGCCCCAGTGGGCGGTATGGAGATCTACAGCAAGATCGACGCTGACGATGAGACAATGTATGATCTGAAGAAACTTAGTGTATCGGATGGCGAGGCTGCACTTGAGAGCGGCAATACATACTATATCTGTTTCGATGGCGGAGTAGAGGACAAGTGGGGAGATACGCAGACCAGTTGGAGCATGAATGTGACAAGGGGAGAAACTTTGTCAAATTCAAAGATCAGTTCATGGAAGCTGAGAGATAACAGAAACTATGAATTCCTTCCAGATATGAAATTATCAGGTATCAAAAACCTTCTGGATAGAGAGACTCTCCAGTTTGTATATGATGATGGCAGTGTAAAAGAGGCCAGTGTCGGTGACAGCGAGGATAATGAGCTGATCACGAGTACATGGTACAGATATAACGAGAAAACTGGAAAGTATGTCGAGATCGCAGGCTTTGGCAGCAGGGTTGATACTGGCAGATACATGGTTGAACTTGCAATCGCTGGTGCGGATGGCATGGATACGGTTGAGATACCATTTGCAGTGAAGACTGCACAGAGCATGAGCCTTGGAACATGGGACGGCTCAAAGACGCTGGATATTTCCGGCGACAGATATGTGTATGTATATAAGGTAAGTGCCCAGGCGGGTTCGTATGTGGTATCCGCTGATGAGAAGATCGATGGCATCAGGATTTTGGATGCAAATGGAACAGAGATAACGACTAACAACGTGGCTTATTCATCTGATGGATTTGGCAGTGCGGGATTTGACACAGCAGGCGGGGATCTGTATGTATGTGTGTATCCGGGAAAAAATGTAAATAAATGCGGCGTGACAATGAAGGAGATCGTCAAGGCTGTAAGTGTAAGCACAACCGTTTCTAAGACTGAATATCTGAGGGAATTTGATGAGATCAAGGGCAGCATAAAAACCGTTGTCACATATTCTGATGGAAGTACCAGAACATTTGGCGCGGATGACGATGATATAAGCTTTACGATCAAGAAAAACGGCAGGGTGAGCAGCTATTTAAGCATCGACACGATAACAGAACAGACCGGATTATATGAGATAATACCTTCCATATGGGGAATGGCTGACGATTGTGAAGTTCAGGGAGCATCATTTGACGTCGTAGATCTGAATGTGGATGAGCTGGAGTACCTGATATCAGGTGAGCCTGCGGTGCTTTCAGGTGTTGAGAACACTGGGGATGTAAAGCTGTACAGATTTGATATTGCGTCAGATGGAGTGGTATCCCTTCAGAGACAGGGCTTTGAGCTTAAGGGTATATATACCATTGAGGATGATGGCAGCTTTTCAGATACATATAGCAGTGGAGATGCTTTCTCTCTGAAAAAGGGAAGCTATATTATAGCACTCTATGCGAGAGAGAAAGATGATCAGATAACATTTACATATCACGATTCGTATGTGACAGGTAATGGAAAAATAACACCGGGTCAGAAGACAACAGCGGATATAAGCTATGACGGAGAGGGCATCGAGTATGAATTTATCCCAACGGAGACCGGAGAGTACAGATTTACGGTGGACTGCGGAGATAATACAGTATACACCAGAATCTATGCTGATGGGGTTCTGGAAAAGACATACTCACGGAACGGCGGACAACTCATTATAGACAGGACATTTGAGGCGAACCGCAGTTATACATTCAGGATCAGCCTTGCGTCGCAGCAGACAGGAAGCGTGACGATCACTCCTGAGAAGGTGGAGGCAGAGGTAGAGAACGAGTACGATATCTCCGCTGTGAGCATATCAGGATGCAAGGTGAAGAAGACAGAGGACGGATACAGTGTAACCGGAGATATAGAGATAACATATGCAAATAATGAGAGCCAGAAGACACCATTTGTCAGCGGAAGATGGACTGATGCATATGGAAATATCATTCAGGGAATCATGTCTGTTGTGGAAAATGACACATACACAGATGTGACTCTGGATCTCAGATATAAGAATACGGGTTCATCAGAATGGGTGTATGCCGAGTCAAAGACCCAGAAGTTTGGGGATGGAGATGACGAGGGATGGATCATAACCAAGATTCCGACATGTACTGAGAACGGAGAGAAGACAAGGTATATTGAGGATGAGGATATATATGAGACCGAGGTGATCCCTGCTACAGGACACAGTTTCACAAAGTATGAGTCAGATGGAAATGCCACATGTTCGCAGAAGGGAACCAAGACGGCAAAATGTGACAATAACTGCGGAGAAAAGGATACTATCATAGACGATGAGACCACAGTTCCTCACGATTATCAGACGGTGTGGACGGTTAAGAAAAAGGCATCACAGACCAGTGACGGATATAAGGCGCATGTGTGCAAAAACTGCAAGTCAGCCAGCAAGGAAACTCAGAGTATATACAGGATAAAGAGTATCAGGCTTGCATACAGCGCTGTTGAGTATGATGGTACAGCTAAGAAGCCTGCGGTAGAGGTAAAAGACTCAAAGGGCAGAAAGGTTGCCGCAGGAAATTACAGCGTTTCATATTCAAATAACAAGAATATCGGCAAGGCCAAAGTTGTCATCAAATTCAAGGGTGACTATGAAGGGGAGAAGACACTCACATTTGACATCAAGATGGGTGTGAGAAAAGTTGAGTCCATTGACAACACAGCAAATGGAATAAAGTTGAGCTGGAAGAAGTATAAAGCGGCATCGGGATATGTTGTTTACAGAGGAGTAAATGGAAAAGCATATACGATAGCAGGTGTTGTTCAGAATCCGGAGACAACATCGTTCGTGGACGTCACAGCTAAAAATGTGGGTGTAAAGTATACATATAAGATAAGAACTTATAAGACATTTGGCGATGTGACATACAATTCGGCATTTGGCGGCGAGAAGACAGGAAGTTATGTACCTGCCGTGAAGCTGAAGAAATTCACAAGTGCATCTGCCGGAACAGCCAAGGTTACATATAATAAGGCAGCCAAGGCCACCGGATATCAGATACAGTATGCAGACAATGCATCGTTCAAATCTGCAAAGACGGCCAATGTAAACGGAGGTTCAGTTACAAGTAAGACCATCAAACGACTTACTAAGGGCAAGAGATATTATGTCAGAGTACGAAGCTTTAAGAAGATTGATGGTAAGGTTTACTATTCCGCATGGAGTGGAAAGAAATCGGTTGTAATAAAGAAGAGATAATATCAAAAGAAATAGAAGAATCCGCCATGGATACAATCTGTATCCGTGGCGGATTGTTTTTTATTCTGTGTGTTCATCATCATAACGCCTTTTATTACATAATAGCGAAAGAAAACAGGTAATAAAGTGTAAAAATTGAGGTAATGTGATGTTTTTGGTTGGACATGGCAGACATAAAATGCTACCATGATTCTATGGGAACATTATTGTTCCAGAGCAGCAAAAGGGATGAGCAGAATAAGGAGAGAAAGATGGACGAGAATAACGTAAATGGATTTAATGATATGGACGACGATGAGGACGAGGGAACTACTGTCCTCACGACTCCGGGAGTGAGCGCATTTTCTCCGGTGCAGAACAGTGCACAAGGGCAGCCGAACCCGGGTCAGCCACAGCAGAATCAGCAGCCGGGTGGATTTGGACAGCCGATGGGCGGACAGTATGGAGGATTTGGACAGACACAGTATGGTCAGCCGCAGTACGGTCAGGGTCAGCAGTTTGGTGGAAATGTCCAGTCGACAGGTGGACAGTATGGAGGATTTGGACAGCCACAGTATGGTCAGCCGCAGTACGGTCAGGGTCAGCAGTTTGGTGGAAATGTCCAGCCGACAGGTGGACAGTATGGAGGATTTGGGCAGCCACAGTATGGTCAGCCACAGTACAGCCAGCAGCCGGGCATGACTCCGGGTGTTATGGAGCCGGGTAAAAAGGTGAACAAGAAGCTTATAGCAATAATAGGAGGAATCGCAGCGGCAGTCCTGATCGCGATAATAGTCGTTGTTCTGATCCTGGCGGGTGGTTCCGGTGAGAGAAGTGCCAAGAAGGTCGGAGACAAGCTGGTGACAGCCTATGAAAAAGGCGATGCCGATGCCATGGTTGATCTGATGGACAAGGAATATTACAAGCTGTATAACAGGATAAGAAGCTATACAGGCAGTGATGACTATGTCAAGGATACATTCAACGAGCAGGTCAGCGACATGGTAGATGAGGTAGGCAAGGTCAAGAGTATCAAGGTCGAGGACCGATCAGAGAAGGAATATGACGAGGATAAGCTTAAGGATGTAAATGATACATTTGACATGCTGGATGTCGACATGACGGTTGACAAGTGCTACGAGGTGGATCTTGATGTCAAGATAAAAGGATCTACTGACGAATCAGATGGCGAGATCATATACACAGTTATAAAGACTGGCGGTAAGTGGTATCTTGTAGACTATGATCTCTACGTATATTAGAAAATAAATCTCATGGATTGAGGATTGATTTCTCAGTCCATGAGATTTTTTGTATATATTGGATACATACGAATGTGTTTTGTAGCAAATATGTATAAAAAACAAATTGTAATTGTATATGCATGGTGATAATATAAAAAACGTAAGAAATTGTTATATGTATCTTAATAATGGAGCTGGTGGATATATCGTATACAGAAAGTCCGGCAGAGTGACATACTATTCTGCATGGAGCACAACAAAGAATGTGGTTATAAAGAAGTAGAATAGTAAATTATTTGCGCATATTGCGATTGACAAACCACAAATACTTGCTATACTAATGAATGGATAGGTTCAGAAATGGCTTATACAGGCGGTTTTCTGGATCATATAAGTTAAAAACGATGACAGAGACAGTACGGAGTCTGCGAGATCAGCAGCGAGCCGGGGGCGGTGCGAGCCCGGTGACAGTAGAGACTTTCGGAATATCACTCTGGAGTTGCAGACCAAAAGAGATTTGCTCAAGTAGGCTCTGACGTATTTCCTGCGTTAAGGGGAGCGCATATGTTAGTATGTAAGTAATAGGTGGTATAACGAACTCAAAGCCCTTCGTCCTGATTACGACGAAGGGCTTTTTTATATTTATCACAGAAAGGAAAGACGACATGTACGACAAGGTTTCGACTAAACTGGAATTCGTGAACAGAGAGCAGAAGGTATTGGACTTCTGGAAAGAAAATCAGGTATTTGAGAAGAGTGTTGAAGAGACAAAGGATCTGCCAACATACACATTCTATGATGGCCCTCCAACAGCAAATGGTAAGCCACATATCGGACACGTTCTCACACGTGTAATCAAGGATATGATCCCTAGATATCAGACAATGAAGGGACATAACGTAGTCAGAAAGGCCGGATGGGATACACACGGTCTGCCTGTTGAGCTCGAGGTTGAGAAGCTCTTGGGAATCGACGGCAAGGAGCAGATAGAGGAGTACGGACTGGAGCCATTTATCCAGAAATGTAAGGAGTCCGTATGGAAATATAAAGGCATGTGGGAAGAGTTCTCAGGCAAGGTAGGTTTCTGGGCTGATATGGACAACCCATATGTAACATACCATGATGACTTCATCGAGTCAGAGTGGTGGGCGCTGAAGAAGATCTGGGATCAGGGACTTCTGTACAAGGGCTTCAAGATCGTGCCTTACTGCCCAAGATGTGGTACACCTCTTTCAAGCCATGAGGTTGCACAGGGATACAAGACAGTCAAGGAGCGTTCAGCAGTAGTAAGATTCAAGGTTATCGGAGAGGACGCATATTTCCTCGCATGGACAACAACACCTTGGACACTTCCTTCAAACGTAGCACTCTGTGTAAATCCAGATGAGACATACGTGAAGGTTAAGGCAGCAGACGGCTACACATATTATCTTGCACAGGCGCTTGCAGACAAGGTTCTCGGCGGTCTTGCAAAGGAAGCAGCAGACGATCAGGCAGCAGTTCCTGCATACGAGGTTCTTGAGACATATGTTGGTAAGGATCTTGAGTACAAGGAGTATGAGCCACTCTATGAGTGCGTAAAGCCTGTATGTGAGAAGCAGCACAAGAAGGGTCACTTCATTACATGTGACACTTATGTAACTATGACAGATGGTACAGGTATTGTTCATATCGCACCTGCATTTGGTGAGGACGATGCAAATGTCGGAAGAAACTACGATCTTCCATTTGTACAGTTTGTAGATGGCAAGGGTGACCTCACTGAGGAGACTCCATTTGCCGGAATGTTCGTAAAGGATGCAGACCCTGAGGTACTCAAGGATCTGGACGCAAGGGGACTTCTCTTCGATGCGCCTAAGTTCGAGCATGAGTATCCACACTGCTGGAGATGTGACACACCACTTATCTACTACGCAAGAGATACATGGTTCATCAAGATGACAGCAGTCAGAGACAAGCTGGTTAAGAATAATGACACTGTAAACTGGATCCCGGAGAGCATCGGTAAGGGACGTTTTGGCGACTGGCTGAAGAATGTTCAGGACTGGGGACTTTCAAGAAATCGTTACTGGGGTACTCCGCTGAACATCTGGGAGTGTGAGTGCGGCTGCAGACATGCCATCGGATCAAAGGAAGAGCTCCGCTCAATGAGTGACAACTGCCCTGAGAACATCGAGCTTCACCGTCCGTTCATCGACGCTGTAACTATCAAGTGTCCTGAGTGTGGCAAGCAGATGCACAGAGTTACAGAGGTTATCGACTGCTGGTTCGATTCAGGATCAATGCCATTTGCACAGTGGCACTATCCATTTGAGAATCAGGATATATTTGAGAAGCACTTCCCTGCTGATTTCATCAGTGAGGCTGTTGACCAGACAAGAGGATGGTTCTACTCACTTATGGCGATCTCAACACTGCTGTTCGACAAGGCTCCGTTCAAGAACGTAATCGTTCTCGGACATGTCCAGGATAAGGACGGACAGAAGATGAGTAAATCCAAGGGAAATGCGGTAGATCCTATGGATGCTCTGAACAAGTACGGTGCAGATGCCATCAGATGGTACTTCTACAGCAATTCAGCACCATGGCTTCCTAACAGATTCCATGAGGATGCAGTTGTTGAGTGTCAGAGAAAGTTCATGGGTACACTGTGGAACACATATGCGTTCTATGTACTCTATGCAAATATAGACAACTTCAATCCACTTGAGCATGAGCTAGAGTACGACAAGCTGTCACTTATGGATAAGTGGCTTCTGTCCAAGCTGAACTCAACAGTCAAGGCAGTTGACGCAAACCTTGGCGCATACAAGATTCCTGAGACAACAAGAGTTCTCGAGGAGTTCGTGGATGACATGAGTAACTGGTATGTCCGTCGTGGCCGTGAGAGATACTGGGCAAAGGGCATGGAGCAGGACAAGGTAAATGCTTACATGACACTTTACACAGCGCTCGTTACGATCGCACAGACAGTAGCTCCTATGCTCCCATTCATGGCAGAGGATATTTACCAGAATCTGGTTAGAAATATAGACAAGGATGCACCTCTCTCAGTTCATCTGTGCTCATTCCCTGAGGTGGATGAGAAGATGATCGATCCAGAGCTTGAGGTTGCTATGGACGAGATCCTGAAGATCGTAGTTCTGGGACGTGCAGCAAGAAATACAGCAAATATCAAGAACAGACAGCCAATCGGCAAGATGTATGTCAAGGCTGACAAGAAGCTTTTCGGTGAGGAGAAGGCAATCATCGAGGATGAGCTGAATGTGAAGAACGTTGAGTTCGATGATGATGTAAGCGCTTACACAACATACAGCTTCAAGCCACAGCTTCGTACAGTCGGACCTAAGTACGGTAAGCACCTTGGCAAGATCAAGGAGCATCTGTCAGCACTGGATGGCAACGCAGCCATGGCAGAGCTCAAGGCAGAGGGCGCTCTGAAGTTTGAGGCAGACGGAGAGGAGATCGTACTCACTGAGGCTGATCTTCTGATCGACATGGCTCAGATGGACGGTTTCGTATCTGAGGCAGACGGCGGCGTGACAGTAGTTATCGACACAAACCTGTCAGAGGAGCTTCTTGAGGAAGGATTTGTCCGTGAGATAGTATCCAAGGTTCAGACTATGAGAAAAGAGGCTGGATTCGAGGTTATGGACAAGATCACTGTATACGCTGACGGAAGCCAGAAGGCAAATGACATCATCGCAGCAAATGCGGATGCCATCATCGGCGATGTTATGGCAACAGAGATTATAACCGGCTCGGTTGACGGATACACCAAAGAGTGGAACATCAATGGCGAGAAGGTAACTCTTGGAGTGAAGAAGAACGACTAAGGGATATAATATTAGGGTTTAAAACAGGCATTTTGGAAAAAATTATCCCTGATCAAGAGAATACGGCCCGAAAGGTACAAATCTTAAAGATTTTGTATCTTTCGGGCTATTTTTTTGTGATTTAGGATAATTTTGTACTTTCTTTAAATATATTTGGATATTAGGGGATGACGGTGGAATTACGATTTATTAAGTTTGTGTATGTGTGGTGTTGGGAGTATATTATTGTATGAATAAATCGTACAAAGGACTGCCGTCAATATGTATATTGGCCAGTCAGAAAAACAAAGGAGAAAAAAGATGATAGCAATTTTTATTGCGCCTTTTTACATAGCGCTAAATATATATTTGTTCTGGAGAATAAAGGGCTGGGTACAGGCATATTTTCCGAAACTCAAAGGTAAGAAGGGCTGGATAGTCCCGATAGTGTTATATGCATTTTTGGCGTCGGCGCTGGTGATCGCATTCTTCCTGCCACAGGGAAGGTTCAGACGTGGCATGAAGCTGGTGGGCAATTACTGGCTGGGCGTTCTGCTGTATATGATATTTTTCATAGTGATAGCTGAGCTTGGAAGATTCCTTCTGCTTCATGTATTCAGAGTGAGCAAAGATAAGATATGCGTGCCGAGGGTACGCAGGATAGTGGGCTGTGCGTGCGCAACACTCATCATGTGTATATCCTTCTGGGGAGTGGTAAATGCGAGACTTGTGCGGGTGACGCCTTATGATGTGACCATCAATAAGGAAGCACAGGATGAGAATGGTCAGAAGATGGATTCCATGAAGATAGTGCTGGTTGCAGATCTTCATCTTGGATACAACATAGGTGTCAGGCAGGTTCAAAGAATAGTGAATTCCATAAATAAGCAGGACGCAGATCTGGTGCTGATAGCGGGTGATATATTTGACAACGAATGGGAAGCCGTTGACCAGCCGGAGGAGCTTGAGAAAATACTCCGGGGGATCAAATCAAAGTATGGAGTGTATGCCTGCTATGGCAACCACGATATACAGGAGCAGGTGCTTGCCGGATTTACATTTGGCGGACAGAAGGAGAAGACCAGCAGCCCGGAGATGGACGAGTTTATAGAGAAAGCGGGAATCACACTTCTTCGTGATGAGGGAGTGCTGATAAACGATTCCATATACATCTATGGCCGCCGCGATGCCCATAGACCGGGAAATGGAGTCACTGACAGAGTATCGGCGGATGAGATAACGAAAAATGTGGACAAGTCCAAAGCTATCATAGTTCTCGATCACGAACCAAAGGAGCTGGAGGAGCTGTCGTCGGCAGGTGTGGATATGGATCTGTGTGGACACACCCATGACGGACAAATGTTCCCAGGCAACATCCTTGTGGCGATGATGTGGGAAAATTCCTGCGGTTACCTGAATGTTGACGGCATGCACAACATAGTGACATCCGGAGTCGGTGTGTTTGGCCCTGATATGCGGGTTGGAACCAAGGCGGAGATATGTCCGATAACGGTGAATTTTAAATGACCACCACACCGCATAATATTTCGCCAACCGCTCGCATAACTTAATTAATAAAGGAAAATAACCATAACACCACAATACTCTGGACTTTGTGGCAAAAATAAAGTAAATTTACGGGTATATAAACTGATTCGGGACAAAAAATGAGGGGAGTGCCGGGTCGGATGGTATGGATAACCTGGAAAGAGGAGGCGGTTGTATGGAAAAGTTAAATGAGATCGTGTCGGCGGTGGACGGATTTGTCTGGGGACCGGTCATGCTGGTGCTTCTGGTTGGAACGGGAATATTTCTGACGATCAGAACAGGGTTTCTTCCCTGGAGGAATCTCGGCTATGCGCTGAAGAGTACACTTAGCAAGGAGGCAAGGACAAAGAGCAGAGGAACCGGAGACGTGTCACCATTTTCGGCACTGACCACCGCGCTTGCTGCAACCATAGGAACGGGAAATATCGTTGGTGTTGCAACGGCCATGGTATCGGGAGGTCCGGGGGCACTGGTGTGGATGTGGATATCCGCAGCATTTGGACTGACATCCAAGTTCTCAGAGTGTATGCTTGCTATCAAGTACCGTGAGGTGAATGCCAAGGGCGAGATGAGCGGCGGTCCTATGTACACTATGAAGAAAGCATTCAAGCATAAGAAGTTCGGCGCAGTGCTGGGCTGGCTATTCGCACTCTTTGCAGTCATCGCCTCATTTGGAATAGGAAATATGACACAGGCCAATTCCATATCTGAATCTCTTAGCAGCACATTCAGCGTGCCTACATATGTTACAGGAATCATACTTACGGTTTTTGCCCTTCTTATAATAGTTGGAGGAATCAAGACCATATCTAAGGTGTCATCAGTTGTTGTTCCTTTGATGGCGATATTCTATGTTGTAGCCGGACTTATTGTAATAATCGTCAATATCCAGAATCTTCCGGCAGGAGTTGCCATGATATTCAAGATGGCATTCTCAGTCAAGGCAGTCGGTGGCGGTCTGTGTGGTACGATCACAGCAGCTATGATGAACGCCATGAGATTCGGTGTTGCCAGAGGAGTATTCTCAAATGAAACTGGAATGGGCTCTGCGGCCATCACAGCGGCGGCAGCCACAACAGACAATCCTGTCCGTCAGGGTTACATCAATATGACAGGTACATTCTGGGATACCATAGTAGTATGTACCATTACAGGTCTCTGTATTGCATCGTCGGGTGTGCTTGGAATTACGGAGAACAGTACAAAGGGCAGCTATCAGGTGAGCGGAACGGAGGTTACTGTGGAGGCTGTTGATTCCGACAACAAGACTACCACAACGGATTATACGTATGAATTCACAGATGACCAGCTCATTCTGACAGATACATCCAATTTGTCAAATACACTGACTCTTTCTGTTCTTCCATCCGACGAACTCAACAAGGATGAGAATACAAAGCTTGCAAGTGAGCTTGTGGTGGAGGAGAGTCAGGCGGCCATAGGAAGTCTTACCGGTACATGGACTGATGCAGCCGGAAACCATTATACATTTGCTGAGGATGGAAC
Organism: Coprococcus sp. RTP21428st1_C9_RTP21428_210409; assembly: GCF_040227395.1. Lineage (NCBI taxonomy): Bacteria > Bacillati > Bacillota > Clostridia > Lachnospirales > Lachnospiraceae > Coprococcus > Coprococcus sp. RTP21428st1_C9_RTP21428_210409. The sequence continues at coordinate 12,776 of NZ_JBEHVV010000041.1, read as the reverse complement.
ATTTGCCTGCTCAACTGTTATAAAAGGTGCAGCTCTCACGATACTGTCATTTGGCTCTGCACTTGGCAAGGTGGGAGGCTGGCTCGTAACTATAGGAATTGTGCTCTTCGCATTCTCCACGATCCTTGGATGGGAGTATCACGGAGAGAAGGCATTTGAGTATCTGTTCAAGTCACACAAGTACAATATGATATACAGGATAGTGTTCTCGCTCGTTGTATACGTAGGCGCGACGATATCACTGGATCTTGTATGGAACTTCTCAGATATAGCGAATGCGCTCATGGCGATTCCGAACCTTATCTGTCTGCTGGCATTAAGCGGAGAGATCGCAAAGGATATGAAGGAATTCCAGGCGGTTATCAAGGCAGAGAAAGTATCAAAGTAGAATATTAAGTCCGGGGACGGAGGGGTCAGGTACCTCCGTCCCTTTTTTTATACTCTCTTAACCTAACTTTATACTTACTTTATTTTTTGTCCAAATTATGTTCATAAGTGATGGTTATTATATACAATATATAGGGACGGAGGTACCTGACCCCTCCGTACCCATGAGTAGATTAGAATACCATTACAGAGAGGTTGACATATATGAGCAGAGTAGTAGGAATAGACCTGGGAACAACAAACAGCTGTGTGGCAGTGCTTGAGGGCGATCAGCCAACTGTCATACCGAATTCGGAGGGCGGCAGGACCACACCTTCCATAGTAGCCATCACAAAGAATGGAGAGAGACTGGTGGGTGAGTCTGCCAGGAGACAGATGACTGTGAATGTGGACAGAACTATCACATCCATCAAGAGAGCGATGGGAACAACATACAGAAAGAGGATAGACGGCAAGGACTATTCGCCGCAGGAGATATCCGCCATCATACTTGCAAAGCTGAAGAGCGATGCTGAGAGTTATCTGGGCGGACCGGTATCTGATGCAGTCATAACAGTTCCGGCTTACTTTGACGACAGCCAGAGACAGGCCACAAAGGACGCCGGAAGAATAGCGGGACTGAATGTGCTTCGAATCATAAATGAGCCTACATCGGCGGCTCTCGCCTATGGTCTTGACAATGGACAGGCGCAGAAGATACTTGTATACGATCTGGGCGGAGGAACATTTGACGTGTCTGTTATAGAGATAGGGGACAGCGTCATAGAGGTTCTTGCCACCGCGGGAGACAATCATCTAGGCGGAGATGATTTTGATGAGAGGCTGCTGGACTACGTCATCAAGACCTTTAAAAAGGAGACAAAGGTCAATCTGGCGAAGGATATCACAGCATCCCAGAGAGTGAGGGAAGCCTGTGAGAATGCCAAGAAGGAGCTCTCATTTGCGCAGACTGCACACATCAATCTGCCATTTATATCGACAGTGAAGAATCAGCCGGTGCATCTAGACATGACGATAACCAGGGAGCAGTTCAACGAGCTCACCTATGACCTGGTGGAGAGAACGGCGGGACCTGTAAACCAGGCATTATCCGATGCGGGCATAACGAGAAATCAGATAGACAAAGTGCTGCTGGTGGGTGGCTCCACCCGTATACCGGCGGTTGTGGATAAGGTTCGTGCCATAACCGGCAGGGAGCCATCCAAGAATATGAACCCGGACGAGTGCGTTGCCATGGGTGCGGCGGTCCAGGGAAGCAAGCTCAGCGGCGAGCTCACCGTGTCGAACAAGGTGAATGACATTCTCCTCATGGATGTGACACCTCTTTCGCTGTCCATTGAGACCCTTGGAGGTGTGGCAAATGTCATCATTCCGAGAAATTCAGCCATTCCGACCAGAGCATCAAAGATATTTACCACGGCGGGTAATTTCCAGAGGGATGTCGAGATCAAGGTGTACCAGGGCGAGAGACATTTCACAAGGGACAACAAGCTGCTAGGCAACTTCAGGCTCAGCGGTATCAAGAGAGCCATGGCGGGCGTTCCTCAGATCGAGGTCACATTTGACATGGATGCAAATGGTATCCTCAAGGTTTCAGCTAAGGATCTTGGCAGGGGCGTGGAACAGCAGATAGTGATCACATCCAGCACCAACCTTTCGGAGGAGGAGATCCGCAGAGCAAGGGAGGATGCGAAGAAGTACGAGGATGACGTGGCTGGAGCCAGGGAGTTCAAAGACATTATGAACGAGGCCGAGTCGTATGTATATAAGGTAGAGAATCTTCTTGAGACCAGGGGCGCACAGCTTGACAAGAAGGAGATGAAACGGATCAAGAGCGACTGCGAGTATCTGAAGAAGCTTGTGACACGAACTGACATGAATCATGTAGATGATGTGGAGATGGGCAGGATGAAGGAAGCCTACAGGCAGCTTCAGGAATCCGCAGAGAAGCTGGAGACAATGTAAGAATTTGCGAGGAGAATGGTGAATTATGAAAGACAAATTTATAAGATTTATGAGATCCAGGTACGGCAACGATCAGTTGTCATCATTCCTTACCTGGGGCGGATTGATTTTTATGGTGCTGGATGCATTTATCAAGACGGGGATATTTTATTTCCTTGGGCTTTTCATGTTCGCTTATGGATATGTCAGGATCATGTCCAAGAACTATGACAAGCGCGCGGCTCAGAACAGATGGTTTATGGAGCACACCGCGGGCGTGAGAAATATATTCAAGCGTGCGAAGAAACAGAAGGAAGCCGGCAAGGAATACAAGATATTTGTCTGCAGCAAATGCCAGCAGATGATCAGAGTTCCAAGGGGAAAGGGCAAGATAGAGATCAGATGCCCTAAGTGCGGCAACAGATTTGTGAAGAAGTCTTAGTGATGATGCGGACTTTAGATATTTTGAGTTGAAATACGGTATGGAGATTGAGAGATGTTTGGATATATAGTGGTGAACCAGCCTGAGCTTAAGATGAAAGAATACGATGAATACCGTAGGTATTACTGTGGCCTGTGCAAATCGCTGAAGGACAGATACGGTGCGAGAGGACAGATAAGTCTCAGCTATGATATGACATTTCTGGTCCTTCTTCTGACGGGACTGTACGAACCGGAGAAGCACTCGGGCAGCAGAAGATGTATCGCACACCCGACATCGAAGCATACTTATGTACAGAACGAGTACACAGATTATGTTGCTGATATGAACGTGATCCTTACCTATTATAAATGTATAGATGACTGGGATGATGAGCATATGTTTACCCGAAAGCTGTATGCGGATGTGCTGCTCGCTGGGAAAAATGGCAGGAGGCTCAAGGAAGATTATCCACAGAAGATCCAGGTTATTGCGGAGAACCTCAAGGCGATAAGTGAGCTGGAGGAGGTGGGATCCGATGACATGGATGCATTGTCGGGGCATTTTGGCAATATAATGGCAGAGATATGTGCCCCGAAACATGATGAGTGGGAATCATATCTCCGCACCATAGGCTATTATCTGGGCAAATTTGTCTACATAATGGACGCGTATGACGATATAGAGAAGGATATAGGTGCCGGAAATTACAATCCATTCGTGTGCAGGCTTGCGCATGAGCTGGGTGTTGAGGTACAATCAGTGGGTGTGGATAAAACCATAGAACAGGACAAATGGCAGGAGCTTGCAGAGTGGACGAAGGATGTTCTGATGATGATGGTGGCACCACTTGCTAAAGAGTATGAGATGCTTCCTATTATTGAAAATGTAGGTATACTCAGGAACATAATATACTCAGGAATATGGGAAGCATATTATTCGACTACAAATAGAAGATGCGGCGATGAGGAATAAATTATGAAAGATCCTTACGAGGTGCTGGGACTCAAAAGAGGTGCCAGCGAAGAAGAAGTAAAAAAAGCATATAGAAGGCTGAGCCGGAAGTATCATCCGGATGCGAATATCAACAATCCTCACAAGGATGAGGCTGAGGAAAAGTTCAAGGAGATACAGCAGGCTTACAAGTCCATAGTGAGCGGTGAGGCTGACCGTGCAAGTTACGGTGGTGCTGGTGGGTATGGAACTGGAAGCTCGCAGGGCTACGGCGGCGGTTATGGATCTGGCGGTTCATATGGTCCGTATGGTGGAAGTTCTTACGGCGGTTCGTCAGGAGGCTACGGACAGTATGATGATCCATTTGGCGGTTTCGGAGGATTTGGCCCATTTGGTTTCGGTGGCTATCAGAGACAGAATGACTACGATCCGAATGATAAAGATTCCAGATATTTTCAGGCCGCGAAGAACTATATGAACAGCGGAAGCTATGAGGAGGCGAAGAACGTCCTCAATCAGATAGAGAATCACGATGCCAAGTGGCACTATTACAGTGGCGTGTGCAACGCCGGACTTGGCAATCAGATAAGAGCCATGGAGATGCTGAAGCGTGCAATGGAGCTTGAGCCGGGCAATCAGGAATACCGTCAGGCATATGAGTCCATCAAGAGCGGCCGTCAGTGGTACATGGACAGAGGTGCCGGGTATGGAATGGATATGCCGACCGGCGGAAAGTTTTGCAACAACCTTTGTACCATATGTGCTCTCATGTCGTGCTGCATGGGCGGTATGCCTTGCGTGTGCTGCATGCCGAGTGGATACGGACGAAGTTAGATAACGATCCCCCTGGGAGTTGCCTCTCCCAGGGGTTTTATATCGTATACGTGGTGCATTTACAATATTCTGGTAATCATTGAAAACGCAAGAACCCCCAATTAATCTAGATATTATCAGACATTTATCGCCTTTTATGTAAAAAAAACTGCAAATTCTATTTGACTATAGTCTAATTTTATAGTGTTATTTAACAAATTTTTTCTCATGTATTGTTTAAAAAAAAGGTTGATGATAGAATGAAACAGTGAAAATGGAAAAAATTATATCTATTTATCCAAGGAGGGAATGAATCAGATGAAGATGTTAGCAGATTTCGATAAGGAAGGCTTCAAGAAGGAAGTCATTACTAATGTAAAGACCCTTTTCCGCAAGCCTATCGAGGAGGCTACTCCACAGCAGGTATTCCAGGCAGTCAGCTACGCAGTAAAGGACGACATCATTGACAGATGGATTGCTACACACAAGGAGTATGAGAAGAAGAACGTCAAGACAGTTTATTATCTGTCTATGGAGTTCCTTATGGGTAGAGCACTCGGTAACAATCTTATCAACTTGACTTACTACGATGCAGTTAAGGAAGCACTTGACGAGTTAGGATTTGACCTGAACTTTATAGAGGATCAGGAGCCTGATGCCGCTCTGGGTAATGGCGGTCTCGGACGTCTTGCAGCTTGTTTCCTTGATTCATTGGCAACACTTGGTTATCCTGCATACGGTTGTGGTATCAGATACAAGTATGGTATGTTCAAGCAGGGTATCAAGGATGGATATCAGGTTGAGATGCCGGATGACTGGCTCAAGGATGGCAACCCATTCGAGGTTAAGCGTTCAGAGTACGCTGTTGAAGTTAAGTTCGGTGGATATGTCAGAGTTGAGAACAAGAATGGCAGAAACTACTTTATACAGGATGGATATCAGTCAGTTCGTGCCGTACCTTATGACCTTCCAGTCATCGGTTATGGCAACAACGTTGTAAATACACTTAGAATCTGGGATGCTGAGGCAATCCAGGAGTTCTGCCTTGACTCATTTGACAAGGGTGAGTATGAGAAGGCAGTAGAGCAGCAGAACCTTGCAAAGACTATCGTTGAGGTTCTCTATCCAAATGACAATCACTACGCAGGTAAGGAGCTCAGACTGAGACAGCAGTATTTCTTCATCTCAGCTTCAGTTCAGAGAGCAATCCTCAAGTTCAAGGAGCTCAACAAGGACATCCACAAGCTGCCAGAGAAGGTAACATTCCAGATGAATGATACACATCCAACAGTAGCAGTTGCCGAGCTCATGAGAATCCTCATGGATGAGGAAGGCCTTGAGTGGGATGACGCATGGGATATTACAACAAGAACATGTGCATACACCAACCATACGATCATGGCAGAGGCACTTGAGAAGTGGCCTATCGAGCTGTTCTCAAGACTGCTTCCACGTATCTACCAGATCGTTGAGGAGATCAACAGAAGATTCGTTCTCAAGATCCAGGAGATGTATCCAGGCAACCAGGATAAGGTTAAGAATATGGCAGTTCTGTACGATGGCCAGGTTAAGATGGCTCATCTTGCAATTGCAGGTTCTTACTCAGTAAACGGTGTTGCAGCTCTTCATACCAAGATCCTTGAGGAGAGAGAGCTTAAGGACTTCTATGAGATGAGACCAGAGCAGTTCAACAACAAGACAAATGGTATCACTCAGAGACGTTTCCTGCTTCATGCTAACCCACTTCTTGCAAACTGGATCACAGACAAGATCGGTGACGAGTGGATAACCAATCTTTCACACCTTAAGAAGCTTAAGGTATATGTGAACGATGAGAAGTGCCAGCATGAGTTTATGAACATCAAGTACCAGAACAAGATCCGTCTTGCAAAGTACATCAAGGAGCACAACAATGTGGATGTAGATCCTCGTTCAATCTTCGATGTACAGGTTAAGAGGCTTCATGAGTACAAGAGACAGCTTCTGAACATCCTTCATGTTATGCATCTGTATAACAGACTGAAGACAGAGCCAGAATTCGATATGTACCCAAGAACATTCATCTTTGGAGCAAAGGCATCAGCAGGATATAAGAGAGCTAAGCTTATCATCAAGCTCATCAACTCAGTTGCAGATGTTGTCAACAACGATGCTTCAATCGAAGGCAAGATCAAGGTTGTATTTATAGAGAACTACAGAGTATCCAATGCCGAGATCATCTTCGCAGCAGCAGATGTATCAGAGCAGATCTCAACAGCTTCAAGAGAGGCTTCAGGTACAGGTAACATGAAGTTCATGCTGAACGGTGCACCTACACTTGGAACCATGGATGGAGCAAATGTAGAGATCGTTGAGGAAGTTGGCATCGAGAACGCATTTATCTTCGGACTTTCAGCAGAAGAGGTTATGAAGTATGAGCGCGAGGGCGGCTACAACCCAATGGATATCTACAATAACAACCAGGCTGTAAGAAGAGTTCTCACACAGCTTATCGATGGTACTTATGCACCGGATGATCCGGACAGATTCAGAGATCTCTATGATTCTCTTACAAAGGAAGATGTATACTTCATCCTTAAGGACTTCGATTCATATGCAGAGGCTCAGCAGAAGGTTGATAAGGCATACCAGGATGAGAAGGGCTGGGCAAAGATGGCTATGCTCAACACAGCATGTGCTGGAAAGTTCTCATCAGACAGAACTATCGAGGAGTATGCAAAGGAGATCTGGAAGCTTAAGAAGGTTAAGGTTTCCCTTGATAAGTAATTATCAGATAGAATGAAATAACAAAATAAAGGACGGACATCATATGGTAAGGATCGTATGGTGTCCGTTTTTATTTTGCATCTGTTAATACATCCGCGCCTATGTTATGATATATATATGTTACGTTGTGATGAAAAGGGGGTTATAAACATATGAAAGGTAGAAAATTGAGACACAGACTCACGGCTCTGCTGCTCGCATTTGCAATGATATTTACAGCGGTTGCCGTACAGCCGAACTGTGATGCATTTGCAGCTACGAAGGTAAAGACGCCGGTGGCGACACATGGAAGACTGTCTGTGAAGGGGGCAGATCTGGTGGATGCCAAAGGCAAGAAATTCCAGCTCAGGGGAATCAGCACACACGGTATCAACTGGGATGTGGGATATCCTTATGTGAACAAGGCGGCGTTCAAGACTCTGAGAGACGACTGGGGAGTTAATGCGGTAAGACTTGCCATGTATACATCTGAATACAACGGCTATTGCGCGGGCGGCAGCAAAGCGGCACTTCGAAATCAGATATACAAGGGCGTGAAATATGCGACCGACCTCGGCATGTATGTGATCATCGACTGGCACATACTCAACGACGGGAATCCTATGACACAGGTTGCAGAGGCAAGAAGATTCTTTGCAACTATGGCGAAGAAGTATAAGAAACAGAAAAATATCATTTATGAGATATGCAATGAGCCAAATGGCTGCGACTGGAAGACTGTCAAGCGATATGCGTCCCAGGTCATAAAGGTCATAAGAAAGTATGACAAGAAGGCGATCATCGTAGTGGGAACGCCGACATGGTCCCAGCTCGGTTCGGATGGCACACACAATGAGGTTGCGGATAACCCTATCAAGGGCTACAAGAATATAATGTACTCACTCCATTTCTATGCAAATGAGTGGAGCCACAACCAGTATCTTCCTGCGAAGCTTGCATACGCAAGGAAGAAGGGGATAGCGGTCATAGTCACAGAGTTCGGAATGTCCGCGGCAAGCGGCGATGGAGGCATAAGCAAAGCCTACACCGGCAAATGGCTGACCAGACTCAACAAGGCGAATGTCAGCTATTTCTGCTGGAGTCTCAGCAACAAGAATGAGTCGTGTTCATTGCTTTCGTCTAAGACGAAGAAAACAAGCAGGTGGAAGACTACAGAGCTGTCTGCAGCTGGCAGATACATAAGAGCGAAATACAGAGCCCGCAAGAAGGCTCTCGGAAGCAGGGCGTAACGGGAAGCCGTGAGGAAACCGTGATATTAACAAGCAATAAAAAACAGGCGCTATATAGATCAAAGATCTGTATAGCGCCTGTTCTTGTGTTAATGGTTATATGTGAATTAAGCTACAACTGTTACGTTAGTTGCTCTCTCCTTAGAAGCGTCCTTAGGATCAGCCTCTACGTCAAATGTAACCTTCTGTCCCTCGTTAAGAGTCTTATATCCATCAGAGTTGATTGCTGAAAAATGAACAAATACGTCCTTTCCTGTCTCATCATCTGAGATGAATCCATAACCCTTTTCTCCGTTGAACCACTTAACTGTACCGTTCTTCATCACGAGTACCTCCTAAAAATGAAAATTTGTACTCAATGAAAACACTACAATATACCTTATAGAGAATACTCCAAAGAAAAGCTTACCTTATATAGCAATCGAACCGTTAATCTTGAATACGCTATTATCATATTATGTCATGTTGCATTTGTCAATAAACGATACGACTAAAATTTGCGTTAAGATTTCTCAGTAAAAAGGGTATATGAGCAGTGTAAAAACGATATATATATAAGAGGTATAAAAATGCGGGAGGGTGAAATGAGGAATGCAAAGACGATCATTATAGGGATTGCGTGTGCTATGGCACTTGCTTACATAATATCAGGAATATACGACAAGGCGGTTGGGGGAGATAACACTGACGGATCGGCAAAAAGCGGACGCAATGTGTGTATTTATGATAATGGGGAGTATTCCCTCGTGGATGTGGAAGAGTATACAGCATCGACGCTGGCGGGAATGATGAGTGACAAATGGAGCGATGAAATGCTCAAGGCGGTCGCAGTTGTGGTTAGGACCGGAATCTATTACCAGATGGATGAAAATGACAGAAATTCCGCCACACAGGGGCAGACAAAGAATCTTATAAATGAGTCCCAGCTCCGGGAGATAAGATATACGGAATCGCAGCTCAAGAAGAAATGGGGAGGCGAGTGCTCCGGGATAATGAGAAGGGCGGAGAAGGCGGTGTATGCGACCGGTGGACAGGTTATGAAATACGGTGGAGAGGTAATACTTCCGGCGTATCATATGATAAGTACAGGGCATACTGTGAGTGCACAGGAAATATATGGGCATGACATACCGTATCTCAGGCAGGTGGCAAGTGATGTGGATCAGATGGCGGAGGACTTTTCGACCACTGAGATATACAGCGGGGACAGGCTTCAGAAGATATTCAGAAAATGGATAGACGCTGACAATATGACGGATGAGGTCAAGGTTATGACAGCCACAGAATCTGGATTTGCACAGACCATAAATGTATTTGGGAGCGAGCTGGAGGCTGATGTTTTCAAAGAACAACTGGGACTTGCCTCGACGAATATACACATAGATAAGGTTAAGGATGGATACAGGATCATAACGGTGGGCGTTGGAGATTCTCTGGGAATGTCACTGTATGGGGCGTCTGTATTGGCGGAAAATGGAGAGAAGTATGATCAGATCCTCAGGTATTATTATACTGGAATAGAGATTGCAAAATAAAGGTTGATAAAAAATATTTACACATTCAAATCATCTGTATATAAGTGCCAATAAGTGGACATGATACAGATGAGGTGATGAATATGAAGAAATTTTTGGGCGGCATAAAGAAGAATATATTTTATATCTCGCTCATCACAGGCATGGCAGTGCTTGTGACAGTGCTCGGACTTTATAACGCACAGACCAATTCAAAGGAGAAGACCATAACAATAGGACAGAATACGCCGAATGACAGTACGACGGAAGCCGATGCGAAGGAAGCTTTGAACGATAAGAAAAATGATAAGAACAGCGGAGTGTCGGATGAAGGTACATCAGAGCAGAAAGATATTGAGACGGATAATACCATAGAGGATTCCGCTGCATCCACAGCGGAGAGTGAGAGTGCTGAGACTGGAGCTTCAGGAGTTTCAAATGACAGCCTGCATTACGATCCAAAGGATAGCATATCATGGCCTATAAATGGCAATGTGATAATTCCTTACAGCATGGATACGACAGTGTATTTTGAGACACTCAAGGAATACAAGTGCAGCCCTGCAATGGTAATTGAGGCGCAGACGGGCGATGAGGTCAAGGCTGTATATGAGAGCAAGGTAGCGGAGGTCTCAAGCAACCCAGAGCTGGGCAATTACGTCAAGCTTGAGCTTGGAGACGGCTACACCGTGACACTTGGACAGCTTCAGGATGTGAAGGTTGCACTTGGCGAGCATCTGGATGCCGACCAGGTAGTGGGAACCGTTGGCGAGCCAAGCAGATTCTACAGCGAGGAAGGAAGCAATCTCTATTTTGCAGTCGAGAAGGACGGCAATCCTGTGGATCCGATGCTGCTTATACAGTAGATGGAGGGTTGGACAGGTTGTTAATTTGTATCTTTTGCGAGGATAACACAGCGTTTTGCGACAATCCCGTGGCGGGATGAAGAAGATAGGTCATATAAACAAAAAAGCCCCACAATATCTAAAATAGATATTGTGGGGCTTTTGCACTATATACTTACGTATATTTTCTTAAATGTGCTTTATAATCCACGGTCTATATTAGCCCATTACAACCTCTACTGAGTGAGTCTTGCCATCGCCAAATGCTGGGATAACGTTGCCCTCGATAGCGTTGCCATCAACGAGTACGCTCTTAACGCCCTTGTTGATGTGAGCTGGGTTAGAAACCTTGATGTCGTATGTAGCACCACGGAACTGACGTGTAGCTGTCATTCCATCCCATGCAGCAGGAATTGATGGATCGATCTTCAGACCATCGAAGTCTGCTGAGATACCAAGGATGTACTGTGATATAGCTACCATGTTCCAAGCAGCAGTACCAGTCAGCCATGAGTTCTTACCCTGACCGAAGTGGTTGCCCGGCTTGCCGATATCAGATCCGGCATCCTTACCACCGATCATCTGGCCGTATACATATGGCTCAGTCTTGTGTATATCTGATGTCTCCTCAGTGAAAGCTGGAGCTATCTCTGAGTAGTACTTAAATGCCTGATCACCGGCACCTGCGTAAGCAGCAGCACAGATGATCCATGCATTGTTATGTGTGAAGATTCCGGCATTCTCCTTGTATCCACCTGGGTATGTAGAAATCTCACCATACTGGATGTAATACTTTGTAAATGCTGGGTTGTTGAGTACAAGTCCGTGCTGTGTATTAAGTCTCTCATCGATTGCAGCAAGAGTCTTCTTGTCGCAGCCCTGATCCTTACCGATGTCTGACATGATAGCGAATCCCTGTGGCTCGATGAAGATCTGACCTTCCTCGCACTCCTTGGATCCCATCTTCTCACCGTTTGCATCGTAAGCTCTGAGGAACCAGTCGCCGTCCCATGCTGACTCCATGATGTTGGCCTTCATCTTGTCGATCTCAGCCTGAGCAGCATCAGCCTCAGCGTCCATTCCAAGGTGCTTAAGGATAGCAACGTAGTTAGGACCTGCATATGTGAAGAGTGTAGCAACCATAACTGACTCAGCAACCTTTGAGTATCCACCCTCAGCAGCGAACTTAGGGTTGGTGTATGTCTGGAAGCTCTCACCTGGTGTATCTGAGAAGCATGAAAGGTTGATACAATCGTTCCAGTCAGCTCTCATTGCAAGTGGAAGTCCGTGTGGTCCAAGGTTGTTCACGATCTTGTAGAATGAAACCTTGAGGTGGTCAAGCATAGGCTTTGCAATTGACATATCGTTGTCATATGGAACCATCTCGTCAAGGATGCCCCAGTCGCCAGTCTCCTTGATATAAGCTGAAACTGAAAGGATCAGCCATAATGGATCATCTGAGAAGTCTCCACCGATATCTGCGTTACCCTTCTTGGTAAGTGGCTGGTACTGATGGTAGCATCCACCGTCTGGGAACTGTGTTGAAGCTATATCGATGATTCTCTCTCTTGCACGATCAGGGATCTGATGAACAAATCCAAGCACATCCTGGTTGGAATCACGGAATCCCATACCACGGCCGATACCTGACTCGAAGTATGAAGCTGAACGTGAAAGGTTGAATGTAACCATACACTGATACTGATTCCAGATGTTGACCATACGGTTAACCTTGTCATCAGGTGTGTTAACGTTGAGAATGCTCAACAGTCTGTTCCAGTGCTCCTTGAGCTCCTCAAGACCTGCAGCAACCTTCTCAGGAGTGTTGTACTTCTCGATCATCTCGAGAGCCTTTACCTTATTGATAGTCTTGCCGTCTGCCTCGAACTTCTGGTCAACAGGC
>NZ_JBEHVV010000040.1:0-26424 GCF_040227395.1 Coprococcus sp. RTP21428st1_C9_RTP21428_210409 | reverse complement strand
TGGAAGGATAGTGTATGATGGAGGGACAGGTGAGTTTTTTGAGGACAGGAGCTTACTTGAGCAGTACGGTATAGATGTTCCCGGGTGCCCGGAATAGGAGATTTACTATGATACGAGATATTACAATAGGACAATATTACAGTGGCAATTCTGTGATACATAGAATGGATCCGAGAACAAAGCTTGCAATAACATTTCTATATGCCATATCGCTGTTTCTTTGCAAGGACTGGATCATGATACTTGCCGCAACGGCATTCCTCTGTATATATGTGGCGGTGAGCAGGGTGCCGATAACATACATTTGCAGGGGACTGAAGGTCATATGGATGTTTATTCTGTTTACAGCAATATTCAGCGTGTTCAACGGGGACGGACGGGTACTTTGGAGCTGGCACAGACTTCGCATAACAGATAACAGTGTGATGACTACGGTGCTTGTGGTTATACGCCTTGTATACCTCATAATAGGCTCATCTGTCATGACGTACACTACAAGACCGATGAATCTGGCAAATGGACTGGAGAGCAGTCTGGGATTCTTGAAGAAAATAAAGGTTCCGGTGTCTGATATGGCCATGATGCTTATGATCGCATTGCGATTTATCCCGATATTTATGGAGGAGCTGGATAAGATCATGAAGGCACAGCTTTCCAGAGGTGCGGACTTCGAGAGTGGCAATATATTCAAGAGGATAAAGAGTTATGTACCTGTATTTGTACCATTATTTGTATCGGCGATAAGAAGGGCCACAGATCTTGCCCAGGCCATGGATGCCAGATGTTTTGACGGCAGCGAAGGCAGGAGCCGCATGAATCCGTTAAAATACAGTGGAACAGACTATGTAAGTTATGCTATAGTGTTGGTGTATCTGGGATGCATGATAGTATACAGATGTGTGATGTAGGAAATCCTGCAATCTTATTTCGGGATACATGCGCACTTCGGGATCAAAAGTCGTTTGTATATAGATTTGTTTTAAACATTACAGAGTCAATGACGATCGGGCTTGATTAAGAATTGGAGCGTAATTCAGATACATCGATAATATAGAAAAGGATACGGATGTGTCAGATACATCCCTAGTATGAATATGAAGAGAGTAAAATTGATCGTAGCCTACGATGGAACAAATTATTGTGGATGGCAGGTTCAGATAAATGGAATAACGGTTGAGGAAGTCCTGAATAAGACACTCAGCGAGCTTTGTCATGAGGATATAAAGGTTATAGGAGCCAGCAGAACGGATTCCGGAGTGCACGCCCTAGGAAATGTGGCGGTATTTGATACTGAATCAGGGATACCAGGAGAAAAGTTTTCATTTGCGCTTAATCAGCGGCTCCCGGAAGACATAAGGATACAGGAGTCATGCCAGGTGGCTGACGATTTTCATCCGAGATATTGTGACACGATCAAGATATATGAATACAAGATATTAAACAGAAGATTTGATATGCCGACGGAGCGTCTTTACTCGACATTCGTCTATTATCCACTTGATATAGATAAGATGAAGCGGGCTGCGGCAGTACTGGTTGGGGAGCATGATTTCAAGAGCTTCTGTTCATCAAGGTCTCAGGTGGAGAATACAGTCCGTACAATAACAGATATAACCATAGACAAGGCGGGCGACATGATACATATAAGGATCAGCGGCAATGGTTTCTTGTACAATATGGTCCGCATCATAGTGGGAACTTTGATGAAGATAGGTCTTGGAATCTGGCCGGAGGACTGTATGGAGTCAATACTTGCGGCGAAGGATAGGACGAAAGCAGGGCCGAAAGCCGAGGCCAAGGGGCTTACTCTTGTGGAGATAAAATATCTGTAAACGTAAACGGCTGCAAACGTATAATATCTGCCGGGATAAGATAAAATTGCTGATAATGTGTTGGCAGTTTACAAAACAGCGTGGTTATATTTTGTATATAATAACTTGAAATAAGGCTACTGCAATCCCACTGGCTTTAGACGGTGGGGAGTTCACATAATCTAGAAATAAGAATAAAAAGTGGAAAACATCTAGCAAAACAGTGAAAAATAAATGAAAAACATTGTCTGAAATGCACAAAAAATAATGAAAATAAGAGCCAATCATGTTATAATTACATTGAAATGCTGCTACATGACGGATATGTCAGGAATTGTTTCGAAGTGTTCGGAATATTTCAAGGTGTTTCAATGAAGATAACATGATTGTTTTTTTTATTTTGATTTTAGGAGGGCAAACAATGGCAAGATTTACGTTACCAAGAGATCTGTATCACGGAAAAGGTGCTTTGGAGGCACTCAAGACATTCAAGGGTAAGAGAGCAATGGTCTGTGTCGGAGGCGGATCCATGAAGAGATTTGGATTCCTGGACAGGGCAGTTCAGTACCTTGAGGAAGCTGGAATGGAAGTTAAGTTATTTGAGGGAATTGAGCCAGATCCTTCGGTTGAGACAGTTATGAAGGGTGCAGCAGCCATGCTTGAATTTGAGCCTGACTGGATAGTGGCCATCGGCGGTGGTTCACCTATAGATGCAGCAAAGGCTATGTGGATAAAGTATGAGTATCCTGATGCGACATTTGAGGATATGTGTAAGGTATTTGGAATCCCTGAACTTAGAAAGAAAGCTCATTTCTGCGCTATTTCTTCAACATCGGGAACTGCAACAGAGGTTACAGCGTTCTCGATCATCACAGATTACGAGAAGGGAATCAAGTATCCTATTGCAGATTTCGAGATCACACCAGATGTTGCGATCGTTGATCCTGAGCTCGCAGAGACCATGCCACAGAAACTGGTTGCACATACCGGTATGGATGCCATGACACATGCAATCGAGGCTTATGTATCGACAGCAAACTGCGATTTTACTGATCCTCTGGCACTTCATGCCATCAAGATGATACAGAATGATCTGGTTGGATCATATAACGGAGACATGGAGAAGCGAGACGCAATGCACAATGCACAGTGTCTTGCAGGTATGGCATTCTCCAATGCGCTTCTCGGAATAGTTCATTCGATGGCTCACAAGACCGGAGCAGCATTTGCTGACTATGGCGCACATATCATCCACGGAGCAGCAAATGCGATGTATCTCCCGAAGGTTATCGCTTTCAATGCAAAGGATGAGACCGCAAAGGTTCGTTACGGAGAGATAGCGGACTTCATGGGACTTGGCGGTGAGACACTCGACGAGAAGGTAGACCTTCTTATTGCGTATCTGCGCAAGATGAATGACGAGCTGAACATTCCTCATTGTATCAAGAATTACGGACCTGACAGCTATCCATGTGAGCAGGGCTTTGTTCCGGAGGACGTATTCCTTGAGAGACTTCCTGAGATCGCTGCAAATGCGATACTTGATGCATGTACAGGCTCCAACCCAAGACAGCCAAGCCAGGAGGAGATGGAGAAGCTGCTGAAGTGCTGCTACTATGACACAGAGGTGGATTTCTAAATAAAAGATAGTATTTACAGACAGAAGAATGAATGATAATATGGTATCCGGCGGTGCACATGTATCGCCGGATATTTTTGTTGAAAAAATAGTTGACAACAAAATGTAATTATAATATACTTGCAAAGTATGCGAAGTTTATAAGTGTGTTTCGAACCAATGCCCCGGTAAGGAATGTGCTGAATATACATTAGTAAAGAAGATTATAAAAGAATAATTTAGGAGGTACCACGATGAAGAGCTTTATGGCAAGCCCATCAACAATAGAGAGAAAGTGGTATGTAGTTGACGCTACAGGACATACTTTAGGTCGTCTTGCATCAGAGATCGCAAGCATTTTAAGAGGAAAGAACAAGCCAACATATACACCACACATTGATACAGGTGATTATGTAATAGTAGTAAACGCTGACAAGATCCAGGTAACTGGTAAGAAGTTAGATCAGAAGGTATACTACAACCACTCAGATTATGTAGGTGGTATGAAAGAGACAACTCTTCGTGAGAAGATGGCTAAGAAGCCAGAGGATGTTATCTACCTTGCAGTTAAGGGAATGCTTCCAAAGGGACCACTTGGCAGAGAGATGATCACAAAGCTTCACGTATACGTTGGTGCAGATCACAAGCATCAGGCACAGAAGCCAGAAGTATTAGAGATTAAGTACTAAGAAGGAGGAGATTAACAGATGGCTAAGACAACAAAGTTCTATGGAACAGGAAGAAGAAAAAGCAGTATCGCCAGAGTTTACATCACTCCAGGTACTGGTAAGATCGTTATAAACAAGAAGGATATGGATGAGTACTTTGGCCTTGATACACTCAAGGTTATCGTAAAGCAGCCACTCGTTGCTACAGGCACAGAGGGTAAGTACGATGTACTCGTTAACGTATGTGGTGGTGGTTTCACAGGTCAGGCTGGAGCTATCAGACATGGTATTTCAAGAGCACTCCTTGAGGTTGATGCTGAGTACAGACCAATCCTTAAGAAGGCTGGATACCTTACAAGAGATCCAAGAATGAAGGAGAGAAAGAAGTACGGTCTCAAGGCCGCTCGTCGTGCTCCACAGTTCTCAAAGAGATAATTATATATCATTTCAGATATATCAAGAACCCGCAGAAGTCCAACGCTTTTGTGGGTTCTTTTTTTCAGAACTTTTGAGATTCAGATTAGGAGGAACAAAAGATATGGTGACATTATTGTCGAAGTTGTGGATCAAATCAGATAATTATAAGGATAGCAAGGTGAGGGAGAAATATGGTGTTCTTTGCGGAGCTGTTGGTATATTTTTGAATGTATTATTGTTCCTGGGAAAATTCTTCGCTGGATTACTTTCGGGGGCTATCTCGATCACGGCGGATGCGTTCAACAATTTATCAGATGCAGGAAGCTCGTTGATATCTATGATAGGCTTTAAGTTATCTGGCAGAAAACCGGACCCGGATCATCCGTTTGGACATGGAAGAATAGAGTATATATCAGGCTTATTTGTAGCAGTCATGATCATATTGATGGCCTACGAGCTTATTAAAGATTCAATCGGAAAGATCCTACATCCGGAACTTCCCAAATTCAGCAGTCTAGTTGCCGTTATACTCGTTGTTTCAATTGGAGTAAAGATATATATGTATTTCTACAACAGGAGTATAGGCAGAAAGATAGAGAGTGCGACCATGATAGCGACGGCAAAAGACAGTTTATCTGATACATTTTCCACAATGGTTGTTCTTGCATCTGCACTTGCTGCTCATTTCTGGAAAATACCTATAGATGGATATTGCGGGTTATTGGTGGGCGTAATGATACTCATAGCTGGCATCACTGCAATGAAGGATACGGTCAGCCCCTTGCTTGGTCAGGCACCGGAACCAGAGCTTGTGGACGAGATCGAGAAGATCGTGAGGTGTGATAAAAGGATCCTTGGTATTCATGATCTTGTGGTCCATGATTATGGACCTGGCAGACTTATGGTCAGCTTGCACGCAGAAGTTCCTTATAAGGAAGATATTCTTGAACTGCATGATCTGATCGATCAGATAGAATTCTCTCTCAGAAAAGAACTAAATTGTGAGCCTGTCATTCACATGGACCCGATAGTAGATGACGATGAGGAGACAAATGCTGCGAAAGCGCGGATCACTGAAATTATAGAATCACTTAATAAGGATAGCAGAAAAAATGAAAATGTTCAGTTTCACGACTTTAGAATGGTAAAGGGTTCAACACATTCCAATCTGATTTTTGATGTGGTTTTGCCACATGGATATCAAATGTCAGAAGAACAGATAATATCCTATATCAAGGAAAAAGTTAGTGAGTACAATAAAAATTACTATTGTGTGATACATATTGACAGAGCGTATGTAAAATAATTCCAGATGGTGAGCATCCTGATCACAGAAGAGTAAGACCTTCTGTGGTTATTATTATTACATAATATATTTACATGTTTTTTCATAATCTTAGATTTGACTTTACCATGATAAACTGTTACTATGTTACCGTGTTGTGCCCTAATAGGGCTGTATATCATGCAGATGCCCAGTGTAGTGTGTTTCATGCATCTGCCAAGTATATTTAAGTATATTTCAGGAGGAAAAAAGTATGAAAAAGTTATTATCACTGCTCTTAGTGGCAGCAATGGGACTTTCACTGGTTGGATGTGGCGGATCTGATAACGGATCTAAGAGTGAGTCAAAGAGTGATCTGGAGTATGTAAAGAATAAGGGAACTCTCGTTGTCGGCGTTACAGACTTCGCACCGATGGATTACAAGGATGAGTCAGGCAACTGGATCGGATTTGACGCGGATATGGCATCAGCATTTGCAGAGAGCCTTGGGGTAAAGGCAGAGTTCGTAGAGATAGATTGGGACAACAAGATCATGGAGCTTGACGGCAAGACCATCGACTGTGTATGGAATGGTATGACACTTACAGATGAGGTTACAAGCTCAATGGCATGTTCAGATGCATACTGCAACAATGCTCAGGTAGTTATCGTGCCAAATGATAAGGCAGACAAGTATCAGACAGTAGACAGCATCAAGGAGCTTACATTTGCTGTAGAGGCAGGAAGCGCAGGCGAGGATCAGGCCAAGGCGCTTGGTCTCAACTATACAGCGGTAAAGGCACAGGCAGATGCACTCATGGAAGTTGCAGCTGGAACATCAGATGCAGCAATCATTGATTCGCTTATGGCAGCAGCTATGGTTGGTGAGGGAACAGGTTATGACAAGCTCACATATACCGTAGGTCTCAACAGCGAGGAGTATGGCGTTGGCTTCAGAAAGGACTCAGATCTTGTAGCTGAGCTCAACAAGTTCTTTGCAGACAGTAAGGCTGACGGTTCAATGGAGAAGTGTGCTGAGACATATAAGGTACAGGCTGCACTTGCAAAGTAATAGATAAGATATAATTAGTATTTTTACCATCACTTAGAGAGAAAAATTATTATGGATTTGTTTTTTGAACAGCTCCCGGTCGTACTTGGAGCTCTTAATACAGGATTTATACAGACATTAAAATTGTTCTTCGTGACATTGCTCGGTGCATTTCCACTTGGACTTCTCATAGCACTCGGTTCCATGTCAAAGTTTAAACCGCTCAGCTATCTTATGAAGTTCATTGTATGGATAGTGAGAGGTACACCACTTATGATACAGCTGCTCATCATATATTATTTCCCGGGACTTGTATTCCACAACCCGGTATGGGGCGGCGGCGAAGGCGGAAGATTTGTAGCGGCATCGGTGTCATTCATAGTGAACTATGCCTGCTATTTCTCAGAGATTTACCGTGGAGGTATTCAGGGTATTCCTGTAGGACAGGAGGAGGCCGGACTTGTGCTTGGCATGACTCCAAAGCAGATATTCTTCAAGGTCAAGCTTTTGCAGATGATAAAGAAGATAGTTCCGGCGATGTCCAACGAGATCATAACTCTGGTCAAGGATACGTCCCTTGCCCGTATCATCGCACTTCAGGAGATAATCTGGGCAGGACAGGCATTCATGAAGGGTTCACAGGGAATCTCTGGTGCGATATGGCCACTCTTCTTCTGCGCATTCTACTATCTGATATGGAATGGCGTACTCACAGTTTTACTTGGCAAATTAGAGAAGAAACTTGATTTTTTTAGATAGGAGGAGCCGCAATGAACGCAGTTCATACTCGGAATCGGCTCCGACGACCTGCCCCGCTGCGGAGCAGAGGGGCGATACAGATTAATAGGAGGAGCAGCTATGGCTATATTAGAGGTTGAACATATAAAAAAGAAGTTTGGCAAGACAGATGTGCTCAAGGATATAAGCTTTTCTCTGGAGCAGGGCGAGGTCCTTTCTATCATAGGATCATCAGGAAGTGGAAAGACAACACTTCTTCGCTGTCTGAACTTTCTGGAGATGCCGGACAATGGAGTTATCCGTGTAAATGATGAGATCCTGCTTGACACTGACAAGCCGGAGACACTCAAGGAGTCGGAGGTGCGCAAGAAGAGACTGCATTTTGGACTTGTGTTCCAGTCATTTAATCTCTTTCCACAGTACACTGCGCTTCAGAACGTAATGCTTGCAAGAGAGCTTCTTGCAAAGGAGAGACCGGATTTCAAAGTAAATAAGAAGAATATACTCGATGAGATAAGAGTTCAGGCAGAGGAACTTCTACGCCAGATGGGACTTGAGGACAGAATGAACAACTATCCTCACCAGCTTTCAGGCGGACAGTGCCAGCGAGTTGCTATAGCAAGGGCGCTTGCGTTGCAGCCGGACATCCTGTGTTTCGATGAACCTACATCGGCTCTTGATCCGGAGCTCACAGGAGAGGTACTTAAGGTTCTCAGAAACCTTGCAGACAAAAAGACAACCATGATAATTGTTACCCATGAGATGGCATTTGCAAAGGATGTTGCAAGTCAGGTCATATTCATGGATGATGGATACATACTTGAGCAGGGAAGACCTGACCAGGTATTTGACAATCCGAAGATGGAGAGGACAAAGCAATTTCTTTCATCATATTCATAAAAGATGTATAAGATCCCGGTGTATCGAAAAAATGATGCACCGGGATTTTCTGTTTATATAAAAAATAATCACTAAAAATCTGAAAAACCGTCTGAAACTATACTATACAAAATTTACAAAACAATAATAAGAAACAAGGCAGCAATTCTCCCCCATATATAAATGAAATAAGAAACATAGGCATGGCAGATAGGGATGCCATCTACCCCATGCACAAAAAAACAAGAAAATGACATATCGGAGGTCTACCCAGAGGGATAAAAAAATCTACCCAGACGTTGAGTAAAAAAAGGTCAGTGTGTACTATTGGATATACCGTACGGAATACAAAGCATGACATTAAAAATTTGTTTTACAGGAGGAGAACATTATGCCATTAACAAGAAAAACAACAGGTGTAGAAAAAACAAAAAGAGAAACAGGAAGTATTGATAAGGTCAGAATAAATGATGGTCGTGTACAGGTACTGACCAGCGAGGGTAAAATATATGTTTTTGATAAACGAGAGGTATGCACTGTTACAAATATATCACTCAGTGTAATTGAAAGACCGGTAAATGCCAGCTTTGAGAATTCAGGGTATGGGACATCGACCAATGCTATCCGTTTTCAGAGATACCCGATAGTGGAATTTGTCAATCTTGCGCCGGAAACAGTGAAGAACTATATGAAGTCAATATTGATGGAGTCCGTCCTGGATCTGTCTGACGTTAAGGTGATGCATTCATATAAGTGGGGGGACAATGAGCCGCATCTCTATATGCCAGATGATTGGGACGATGGAAGAATATATGCTAAACTGAGCGATGAAGAAGCAGACAAAGCCGATGAATATGACATAGACTATGTGGAAGATGGATATGAGGACGATTGGTATGAAGAGGAAGGGGATGAGAATGAGTAGGAGAAATGTGATCTCATGATTGAAATGTGATACAGTTTTTCCAATGCAGTGATGACACAGAGAAAACAATAAAGTATAGTAGAAGCAGCAAAGACACTAAATGCCGCTTGCCCAATATCAGACGGGCAGGCAGAATTTGGTGTCTTTTTTGATGGAGGACAGAAGCATGCTTAAAACAATGGAACAATAAATTCGGCAATGCGTTCTACCTCATGTCACATGAAAACATATCAGCAATCCATTCCCATAGCCATGGCTTTGGTGGTCTGTGTCTCTCCCCTGGGATGATGTGGTGGGGCGTATATGGATGAGAGTTTCAGTGGATTATTGCCGATGTTGATGATGTTGTGCCATGTGCCGGCTGGTATACAGACGCATTCTCCTGCACAAAGATTCTGACGGAAGCACAGTTCGTTTGGGCAGCAGCCCATTCTGACTGAACACTGTCCCTGTTCGATCCGGATGATCTGATCGGTATTATCATGGATTTCCAAACCTACATCTGAGCAGGCAGGTATACACATGACTGTCATCTGCATGAAACAGCCGGTCCACACGGTTTCGCGGTAATTGTGGTTCTGTAACGCTTTATCCCGGAGGTCTATAGTGCAGATGTTGTCACGACAGTCAGGTCTGTTCGGAGAACAATGGTTGTTGCATTTCATAGGATAGTCCTTTTAGATTTAATAGTTCTATTTATAGTATTCAGAAAGGATAGAATATGACAAAAATTATACATTTTTATGTAACCTGGATTGTGAGCTATGTGAAAAAATGCAAAAAGTGATAAAAAAATTGAAAATAGTATTGACATTTTGTACATAAACAACTAATATAAGATATATCAAATGGAAACGGTTCCAAAAACGTTTCCGAAAAAACAAAGTAACCATTAAGCAGCTCGTATAAGAGATGACTGAAGGAAAAATTTTTATTATTTTATGGGAGGAACCAATATGAACAAGAAAGGTATTGCAGCACTTGGACTGTCACTTATGATGGCAGGTACCATGTTGACAGGATGTGGCTCAGGAGATTCAGATGGAGCAGGAAAGAAGGCAGATGCAAAGGGCTCTGTATATTATCTGAACTTCAAGCCGGAGCAGGATGCACAGTGGCAGGAGCTTGCTAAGGTGTACACAGAAGAGACAGGCGTTGATGTTACGGTAGTTACAGCAGCTTCTGGTCAGTATGAGACTACTCTTAAGAGTGAGATGGGTAAGTCAGAATCACCTACCCTGTTCCAGGTAAATGGACCGGTTGGTCTTGCTTCCTGGAAGGACTATTGTTATGATCTTGGATCATCACAGGTGTATAAAGAACTCACATCTGAGGACTTTGCACTTAAGGATGGCGATAAGGTCGCAGGAATCGGATATGTTATAGAGTCATACGGAATCATTTACAACAAAGAGCTTTTAAGCAAAGCTGGATACACAGAGGATGATATCAAATCATTTGCAGACCTCAAGAAGGTGGCAGAGGATATAACAGCTAACTCAGACAAATTAGGATTCTCAGCATTTACATCAGCTGGAATGGACGGATCATCAGATTGGAGATTCAAGACACATCTTGCAAATCTTCCAATCTACTATGAATACAAGGCTGATGGAATCGATACTACAGATGCGATCAAGGGTACATATCTTGATAATTACAGAAATGTATGGGATCTGTACATCAACAACTCAACAACCGATCCAAAGCAGCTCAGCACAAAGACTGGTGATGATGCGGTTGCAGAGTTTGTTTCAGGACAGGCAGTATTTTATCAGAATGGTACATGGGCATACTCAGATGTATCATCACTTGGCGATGACAACCTCGGAATGCTCCCTATCTATATCGGAGTAGATGGTGAGGAGAATCAGGGACTCTGTACAGGAAGTGAGAATTACTGGTGTGTAAATGCTAAGGCTTCAGAGGAAGATATCCAGGCAACTCTTGACTTCATGGAGTGGTGTGCTACAGATGATGTCGCACTTAAGGCAATCTGTGGTTCAGAGGGTGCTATGCCATCAGGAGCTGATGGAATGGGATTTGTAACACCATTCAAGAAGAACATTGAGTCAACAAACCTTCTTGTAAACATTGCAAATGAGTATGTAGCAGAGGGCAAGACACCTGTAAGCTGGAACTTCACAACAATGCCATCAGAGCAGTGGAAGAACGACCTCGGATCAGCACTTACAACATATGCGGCAGATCAGACAGATGCCAACTGGGATCTTGTAAAGAGCGCATTTGTAGACGGATGGGCTAAAGAGGCTGCTGCAGCAAAGTCAAAATAAAACATATTAACAAATAAACAATAGTACACAACCCCAAAATAAAAAAACATCACAAAATAAACCCAACTTAAAATATGAATAAAGTCCTGCAAGCTGCAGGACACCAGGAAGGCTAACAGCTTTGCAAAGGCAGCTCATACCCGGAGGTGCCAGACTAGAGATGGATATGTATTCATATGCAAATATGTCTACATATCCATTTTTAGACTCAAAAGATATTGGAAAGAAAATTGATATGCAACAGAGTGGAGGTTATCAAAAAAATTATGGAGAAAACGATAAAAAGATATTGGCCGGTGTTTCTGATACCGACAATGGCTGCGTTTGTTATAGGATTTATCGTGCCATTTGCCGAGGGAATATATCTGTCCTTCTGTAAGTTCACGACCATAAGGGACGCTGAATTTGTAGGATTACAGAATTATATAGACGCATTCAAGGACGCAACATTCCCGGATGCATTTAAGTTTACAACATTATTTGCGATTGTCACACTTGTGCTTATAAATGTTCTTGCATTTCTTGTGGCACTGGCACTTACACAGAAAATCAAAGGAACTAATATATTCAGAACGATATTCTTTATGCCGAATCTTATAGGTGGTATCGTACTTGGATATGTATGGCAGCTTATATTTGATGCCATATTCTCAAAGTTTGACACAGCCCTGAAACTCAATGAAGTCCTCGGTTTCTGGGGACTGGTTATACTTGTGTGCTGGCAGCAGATAGGATATATGATGATCGTTTATATTGCAGGACTTCAGGCAATACCTGAAGACATTCAGGAAGCGGCCATGATTGATGGCGCAAATAGAACACAGAGACTTTTCAGAGTTACGATCCCGAACATGATGCCATCCATAACTATATGTACATTTCTCACAATAACCAACTCGTTCAAACTGTTTGACCAGAACCTGGCACTCACAGGAGGCGAGCCTCTTCATAAGACAGAGATGCTTGCGCTCAATATATATGAGACGTTTTATGGAAGAGTAGGATATGAGGGAGTAGGTCAGGCCAAGGCAGTCATATTCTTTATACTGGTAGTAGTGATAGGACTCATACAGCTTAAGCTTACAAGATCAAAGGAGGTGCAGCAGTAATGGCGAAGATACAGAAAACAGCAAATACAGCGGATAAAAAGCCTGTATACAGAGTGAAAGAAAAACCGACGGCTATGGGAATTCTGGCTACTTTATTCTTTACCATTATTTCCATAATATTTGTTTCACCGATAATAATCGTAATTATAAACTCTCTGAAAGCCAAGACGTTTATCAGTCTGGAGACATTTGAACTGCCAAATGAGCACAGCTACATAGGCCTGGACAATTATAAAACGGCTATAACACAGTATGATTTCATTAAGGCAGTGGGCTGGACAGTTGTGATAACGGTTCTCTCAGTAGCAGCAATTCTGCTGTTCTGCTCTATGACAGCCTGGTATATAACCAGAGTCAAGAATATAGCGACAAAGATCATATATCTGCTCTGCGTGTTCTCTATGGTAATACCTTTCCAGATGGTTATGTTTACTTTGGCTGGAACTGCGGATGCACTTCACCTTACTACTCCATGGGGAATCGTGATCGTGTATCTTGGATTTGGAACAGGTCTTGCAGTATTCATGTTCTGCGGATTTATCAAGTCCATTCCTTTGGAGGTCGAGGAGGCTGCGATGATAGATGGATGTACGCCACTCAAGACATTTTTCAGGGTTGTTATCCCTATCATGAAACCTACTTACATATCTGTAGGAATACTTGAGGCTATGTGGATATGGAATGATTTCCTTCTGCCATATCTGGTACTCGACATCAAGAAATACAAGACGATATCTATAGTTGTCCAGTATATGAAGGGCAGCTACGGAAGAGTAGATATGGGAGCGATCATGGCGTGCCTTGTTATGGCTATCATTCCGGTTGTTGTATTCTACCTCTGTGCACAGAAGTACATCATCAAGGGTGTTGCAGCTGGTGCCGTAAAGGGATAGTAATATAATATCATTAAATGTAAAAATAACAGGCGGTTGTGAGATTCGCAGCCGCCTGAAATTGGTTAAAAGGAGAGATTTCAGATGGAAAGATCAGCAGGAATACTGCTTGCTATATCAAGCCTCCCGTCAAAGTATGGAATTGGCAGCTTCTCAAAAGAGGCATATCGTTTCGTTGACTGGCTTAGGTCTGCACACCAGAGTTACTGGCAGATACTTCCCATGGGTCCCACCGGGTATGGGGATTCGCCGTATCAGTCATTTTCGACATTTGCTGGAAATCCATATTTTATAGATCTTGATACACTTGTGGATCAGGGACTGCTCACAGACCGCGAGTGCAGAGAGATAGACTGGGGAGATGATGACAGATACGTTGATTATAGCAAAATTTATAATGGAAGATACAGTCTCCTCAGGAAAGCATATGAGAGATGGAAAATGACTGACAGCATGGAGTTTTCCATGTTCATGGATGAGAACAAAGAGTGGATATATGATTATTCACTATTTATGGCTGTAAAGGATTCGCTTGGTGGAATTCCGTGGACAGAGTGGCCGCAGGATATAAGAAACAGGCAGCCTGATGCGGTGCAGCAGATGCAGATTGAGCTTGCGGATGAGATACATTTTCAGCAGTACATGCAGTATTTGTTTTATACTCAGTGGAATGCGCTGAAGAGCTATGCCAACAAGAACCATATAAGGATCATAGGAGATATCCCAATCTATGTAGCTATGGACAGCGCAGATGTATGGGCACACCCGGAGCTTTTCAGGCTTGATGAGGACAGGCGACCATACGAGGTTGCCGGATGTCCGCCTGATGGGTTTTCGGAGACCGGACAGCTGTGGGGAAACCCAATATATGACTGGGAGCTGAACAGGCAGACCGGTTACAGCTGGTGGATAGCCAGAATGAGACATAGCTATAAGCTTTATGATGTAGTCCGGATTGATCATTTCAGAGGCTTTGATGAATATTATGCCATTCCATATGGTGAGGAAACAGCTGTGAATGGCAAGTGGAAAAAGGGCCCAGGGATGGATCTGTTTAGGAATATAGAAAAAGCTCTGGGTAAGAGAGATGTCATTGCCGAGGATCTTGGTTTTGTGACTGATTCGGTCAGAAAGCTTGTGCATGATTCCGGATTTCCGGGAATGAAGGTTGTGGAGTTTGCCTTTGATGTGAGAGACACCGGGGCGGCATCTGATTATCTTCCACATAATTACATACGAAATTGTGTTGTATATACGGGAACCCATGACAATGAGACACTTATTGGCTGGTGGAGCAGTATAGATCAGAGATCCAGAGACATGGCAAGGGATTATATGGCAGCTCATTATACACCGGACCGTCTGATCAATGTCCCATTTATCACGCTTGCTATGAGAAGTATTGCAGATCTTTGTATTATACCGATGCAGGATTATTTGGGGCTAGACAATAAATCGAGGATGAATAAGCCATCCACAGTTGGCGATAACTGGAGGTGGCGCATGATATCCGACGATACGGATGATGATCTTGCAGAGGAAATAGGCAGACTTACACTGATGACCGGGAGAAGCAAGATGTGAAAAAGTACTCTCTAAAAATATTTACCGGGAAATGATAAGTAGAGTATTTTCTTGACCTCCACATATTGGGATAATATAATTATTGGGAATAAAAGAGAAAAGTGGGATACAGCTTATGACAATAAAGGATATTGCACGTATATCAGGTTATGGTATCGGAACCGTGTCCAGGGTGATCAACAATCAGACCGGAGTCAGCGATGCAGCCAGAGAGAAGATACTCAGGGTTATAGAGGAAAACGGCTTTGAGCCGAACGTCAACGCAAAGCTCCTCAAAATGTCAGCGAAATCGGCGGTGGTTGTCATCATAAAAGGAAACCAGAATATGTTGTTTGCGGATATAGTAGAGCGGATACAGAACCTGCTTGCTGGATATGATGAGGATGTCATAGTGGAGTACATAGACGAGGATGGTGACGAGATCGAGTATGCCATCAAACTCACTCATAGCGTGAATCCGAAGGGAATCATGTTTTTGGGTGCCAATCTTGCACTTTTTGATGAGCGTGTGAAAGAGTTTGAGATTCCGGGAGTCATAATCACGACCGGCGGAGAGATTCTTGCAAATGACAACATATCCTCCATAACGATAGATGACACGGCAGCGACATACGATATGACAAGGTATCTTCTTGAAAAAGGCCACAGGCGCATCGGAGTCATAGGAGGGCAGGTGTCCGAGAAACAGATAAGTTTCAATAGATATGAAGGCTGCAAGAGGGCTATAGATGAGTGGCAGCATGATGACCGGGCGGAGTTTACATATATTCCGTGCAGGTATTCTATGAAGGCAGGTTATGAGGCCACGAAGCGTCTCTTGGAGGAACAGCCGGAGGTTACAGCAATCATGGCTCTCAGTGATACGATAGCGATCGGCGTCATGAGAGCGGCTGCTGATCTGGGCAAACATATTCCGGAGGAGCTGTCAGTTACTGGATTTGATGGAATAGAGCTGGCAGGATACTGTGTACCAAGACTTACAACAATAAAACAGAATAAAGAGATCATGGCATCGAGAAGTGTTGACATCATGCTCAAGCATATAAATTATGCAGCAGCTGGTGAACATGAGATAGTGCCATATTCCCTGATAGAGGGAGAAAGCGTTAAGAGCATCGGCTAGGATTCAGGGAAAATCTTTTTAATTAAGTTTGAATTCGTCTTATACTGGTATATTATATATCAGTATAGGGCGATTTTTTTATGAGATAAAAGTTCGGTAAGGCTCTGAGATTCGTATAGCGTATTTATCACAGTTTGGAGATGAGAAGATGGATCAGAATATAGAATCGGAAATATTAGAAAAACACAAACTATGTAAAGTGCTTAAGGTGTTTAAGATTGTTTCTTTTATAGGAATATTTGCGCCATTTGTTGCGTTTATGGTGGTATCTAGAAATGGCTATGAATTAGACTCTGCTTGGCTGCTGATTCCGGCTTTGTTTGTAGGCGGATTTTTCCTGTTCTCATATATGGAGACAAATAAACTTAAAGACCTCAAGGAACTCATGGGACAGTATGTTGTACGGAGTGTCCTTGGAGAGCGCTTTCATGTGATTGAATACATGCCAAATGGATATACAAATGAGGCATTTTTACATAATTGTCCGATTCTTCCTTCATTTAATAATATGGATGGTTCTGACTTTATACATGGAATATACAGGGGAGTAGAATTTACATTCAGTGATCTCACACTCAGAACGGAAACAAAGGGTTCACCGGACGGCGAGTTTCCTGGCGATAATGTTGTCAATTTTAAAGGTCAGCTCATAACGGCTACTTCCCATAAGAATGTTAATGGTTTTGTACATATCCAGGAGAGAATTAGTCGAAGAATGAAAAATGAAAAGAAAAGTGGCATATTATCAAGTGTATTGAGTTCTGGGGATTCATGTAACAGTTTTATGACGGGCAACGCGTCATTTGATAACAGGTTCGATATATATGCCTCTGACAGCCAGCTTGCTTTGAGGGTATTGACGCCACAGCTTATGCAGGGACTTATGGGACTTGAAGGATTTATGGAGATACAGATCGCTGGCAATATGGTGGCAGTAGCGATAAAGAATGACAGAGATTTATTTGAACTTAGTAACAATGGCAGGGATAATGGTGACATGGAGGAGTATCGTCAGAAATTTAGGGATGAACTTTCCGATATTTTGAAAGTTATTGATGTCTTTGGTATGAATACAGATCTTTTTCAGTAGTTGGTTAAATGATAGAATGTTTATATACAGTGAGAATGTGTTAAATGTAGGAAATAACCGGAAAGATCATAGGATACGATACCCTGACCGGCAGGACAAAATTGCCGGGATATGCACAACCCACAGTGGAATACATCGATCCATACAGCGGTGAGCCGGATTCTTATATGGTAAATCAGGAGATAAACAGAAAGAAACATCCTATCGGTAGCGAGTATAAACTTTTATACTCTAGGGAAAAGAGAACGGCCTATGAGAAGAAGTCAAACAAGGTGTACAGGGAGATGGAGGTTTGCTTTTTCGGACTGGCTGCCGATTACTAATAAATATATTGTAAACCATGCTGGTCCTATGCTAATATAGATATGTTTGCGAAAATGACAAATTTTTATCACTTCAGGAGGAAAACAATGGGTGGATTTTTTGGAGTAGCGGCAAAAGATGACTGTGTGTTTGATCTGTTCTTTGGAATAGACTATCATTCACATCTTGGAACAAGACGCGGAGGCATGACAGTGTATGGAGATAAGGGATTTGACAGATCCATACACAATATCGAGAATGCTCCATTTAGAACAAAGTTCGACAAAGATATGCAGAACATGAAGGGCTATTTTGGAATAGGATGTATATCCGATTATGAGCCACAGCCACTCATAGTGCGTTCACATCACGGAACATATGCTCTGACAACTGTCAGCAAGATCAACAATGTTGACGAGATATCCAAGGAGATATTTGATCAGGGACATTCACATTTCCTTGAGATGAGCGGAGGGGATATCAACAGCACAGAGCTTGTGGCAGCCCTCATCAACCAGAAGGATAATCTGATAGATGGAATAAGATATGCGCTGGAGAAGATAGACGGTTCTCTGTCACTCCTGCTCATGAACCAGAATGGAATATATGCAGCCAGGGATATGCATGGAAGAACTCCTGTGGTCATAGGCAAGAAGGATGGTGCATTCTGTGCGTCATTTGAGAACTTTGCCTACAAGAACCTTGGCTATCATGACTATAAAGAACTCGGCCCTGGTGAGGTTGTCGTACTCACACCGTCCAACTGCGTGACGCTTGTGCAGCCGGGCAAGGACATGAAGATATGTACATTCCTGTGGGTATACTATGGTTACCCTGCAAGTTCATACGAGGGTATGAGCGTAGAGCAGATGAGATACAACTGCGGAGCCAGCATGGCAAAGAGAGATAACGTTAAGCCTGATATCGTAGCCGGAGTTCCGGATTCAGGAACAGCGCATGCAGTCGGCTATGCAAATGAGTCTGGAATACCTTTCTCAAGACCATTTATCAAGTACACACCGACATGGCCACGTTCATTTATGCCGACCATACAGAGCCAGCGTAATCTCATAGCCAAGATGAAGCTTCTGGCAGTTGAGGATCTTATAAAGGATAAGAGCCTTCTGCTCATAGACGATTCCATCGTGCGTGGAACACAGCTCAGAGAGACAACCGAGTATCTGTTTGACAGCGGTGCCAAGGAAGTGCACATCAGACCTGCATGTCCACCACTTGTATACGGATGTAAATACCTTAACTTCTCAAGATCATCATCAGAGATGGATCTTATAACAAGAAGAGTTATCGAGAGACTTGAGAACGGAAATGTGACAGATGAGGTACTTCAGGAGTACACAGATCCTGATTCAGAGAAGTATGAGAAGATGGTTGATGAGATCTGCAAGGAGCTGCATTTCACATCACTCAGATTCAACAGACTTGACGATATGCTTGAGGCGTGCGGAGTTGAGAAGTGCAAGCTCTGTACATACTGCTGGGATGGCAAGGAGTAAGCTGCGGATGACGGCGATGCCATATGCAGCAGACAGTAGCATATATAAAAATAGCTTATTTGTAATACTAAGAAAAATGGTGACAGGGATATGGCATTAGAAAACTCAAAAGAAACTTCAAATGAAATCACAATAGAAGAGATACAGGAACTGGATAAGGATTCATATCTGATAGTTGACATCAGGGATGAAGTTGAGATATCCCACGGAGCAATCCCGGGTGCGATGGCAGTCCAGACGGACAAGCTGATGCCGGAGAATCTGGCGGAGACAGCCAGTGAGATATTCCCGGTTGAGAAATATATGCCCGGGGACAACTCAAAGGGAAAGAAACTCATAATCTGCTGCACCCACGGAACCAACAGCATTCCGCTGGCGGAGAGACTTACGGAGCTGGGATACGATGCGGTGAGCCTCAAAGGCGGATATATATCATGGCTGCTCTACACCATGGGCAAGCAGGAACAGACTGATATATGTGCCGACGTTGAGAAGAGCCTCCGCAAGAAGTTCCACAAGAAGATATGGTGCAACTTCACAAAGGCCATCAACAGATATGAGCTGGTGAAGGAGGGCGACAGGATAGCCGTATGTATATCGGGCGGCAAGGATTCCTTCCTCATGGCAAAGTGTTTTCAGGAGCTGAAAAGGCACAACAAGTTCCCATTTGAGCTCAAGTTCATAGTTATGGATCCGGGTTACAGCCCGGCAAACCGCAAGGTCATAGAGGATAATGCCAGGATGCTGAACATCCCTATCCAGATATTTGAGTCTGATATATTTGATTCAGTGTATAACGTAGAGAAGTCGCCGTGTTATCTCTGTGCAAGAATGAGACGAGGCCATCTGTACAGCTATGCGAAGGAGCTTGGCTGTAACAAGATAGCTCTTGGACACCACTACGATGATGTCATAGAGACCATACTCATGGGTATGCTCTATGGAGCGCAGATGCAGACCATGATGCCGAAGCTCCACAGCACCAATTTTGAGGGAATGGAACTAATCAGACCTCTCTATATGGTGAGAGAGGACGACATCAAGGCGTGGAGAGATTACAACGAGCTTCATTTCATACAGTGCGCATGTAAGTTCACTGACACATGCACAACATGTAACAATGAGGAGACGAAGTCCAAGCGTCAGGAGATCAAGCAGCTTATAGCGACACTCAAGAAGACAAATCCGTTTGTGGAGGGCAACATATTCAAGAGTGTGGAGAATGTCAATATCGATACCCTTATAGAGTACAAGCAGGGAGGCGTGAGACACAGCTTTCTTGATACCTACGATGAGAAGAGCGGTAAGACAGAATAGATAAAAACAGCATTTGAGAGCCGTTATTTACATTTGGCAGATGTAAGTGACGGCTTTTAATGTTATTTTCATAAAAGCATGGCAATATATATCTGTTCAGCGATCGTGCAGCGATATACTGTAGTGGCCAACAGATGAAAATGACAGGGAGGATGGATGTATGCGTGTACTTGTAGTTGAGGATGAGAAGGATCTGAACAGCATAATATGCAGTAAGCTGGTCAAAGAGGGCTATAATGTGGATGCCTGTTATGACGGACAGGCGGCACTTGATTATATGGAAGCGGAGAATTACGACGGGGCGATCATGGATATAATGATCCCGAACAAGGACGGAATAACAGTCCTGCGCGAGATGAGAAATGCGGGGATACAGGTTCCTGTGCTTTTCCTCACGGCCAAGACGGAGACACAGGATATAGTCAGGGGACTGGATGCCGGAGCCAGCGATTATATGACAAAGCCATTTGAGTTCTCGGAGCTTATGGCAAGACTCAGGGTCATGCTGAGAACCCAGAATCCGGTAAATGAGAATGTGATAACCTGTGGTTCACTGGTGGTCGACATGAACAACAGACAGGCGATCAGGGATGGAAAGGTAATTGATCTCACGGTCAGGGAGTATGCTATCCTTGAGTACCTAGCCAGAAACAGAAATGTGGTAGTAACTAGGGAACAGATACGGGTGAACATCTGGAACATAGATGACGAAGTCAATTCAAATGTGATAGATGTGTATATCCGTTATCTGAGAAGGAAGATAGACGATAATTATGAGGAGAAGCTGATCCATACTATAAGAGGTGTCGGCTATAAACTGGAATGTTAAAGAGAAAAATATCATTTGTAACATACACTATTATAATTACAGCGCTTATTCTGGTGGTGGGTATATCTTGTCTGCTGGTCATCCAGAACAATCTTATGAAGGATGATATGAACCTGATGGCTTATAAGAAGCTGACACAGGAGGTAGCCCAGATCAGACGATACATAGTGTATGATTCACAGAAGAAGCCACATATAGATGATGGATTTTACGACCGTGAAGACGATCCGGACAGTAATGAGCAGATATATGTGTTCCTTCAGGGAAATGACGGCGAGATCCTTGACGGCGAGGTGCCTGAGGAATATGCGGATAATCCGGATATAAGCATAAGAGATCTTATGCATATAGATGCAGGGAAGGTCAAGTATTTTGCGGTCGTCAGGCAGGGAAGAACAGACAAAGAGCCGCTGAAGAAGACTTCTAAATACAAGATCTGTGTCATGGTATCCGTCAGGGATATAGAGAGCAATTACAGTGAACTGTTATATAAATCATACTGTGTTATTGGAATCGTGCTGATAGCATTTGTGATATATGCATTTGCTTTGAGGAAACTGGTAGCAGTTCCAATGGGAAGCCTGAACCGTTCGATAGATAAGAGCGTGGACAATCTTGATTTTACAGAGAATCTGGAGTATGACGGTCCGTTCAAAGAGCTTGATATGCTGACCGATGCGAATAACAACCTGTACAGAAAAGTCCATCAGGAGCTTGAGAGACAGGCTGAGTTCAATGCAAATGTATCCCATGAGCTGAGAACACCTGTAGCAGTCATGCATGCCCAGTGTCAGCTTTCCAGGGAGATCGCGGAGAAGAATGGCGATGAGGAGATGCTTGAGAGCATAGAGGTATTCGAGAGACAGACCTCACGTATGAAGGGGCTCATAGAACAGCTTCTTCAGATGTCGGTCATGGACAATGAAAACGCAGTCATAGCGGTTGAGGATGTAGATCTGCTGGATGTGGTGGAGTCTGTGTGCGATGATGTGGAGTACATCTGTAAGAAGAATCTTAAGTTTACCTACGACCTGAAGCCGACGATGGTCAAAGCGAATATGAACCATATAGTTATCGTCGTGAACAATCTGATGTCAAATGCGGTGAAGTACAGCAATGATGGAGGTAATATCCATGTGTCCTGCGGTGTGAAAAATGACAGCTATTTTATCTCGGTCAGGGATGAGGGCCGGGGAATGGATAAGAGCACAAAGGAAAAGATATTTGAGAGTTTTTACAGAGGTGAGCCGGATAGAAGTGCGGAGGGTTTTGGCCTGGGGTTGTCACAGGTAATGCAGATCGCCAGATATTACGGCGGAATCGTGGATGTTGACAGTGAGCCCGGAAAAGGAAGCCTGTTTACATTTAAAATCCCGGTAAATGCAGAATAATGTCTGTGGATTTTAATATATATTAATTTTTTTAATGAAAGATTAATTTTAAATGTGTATAATTTAAAATCAGTGTTTTATTGAAAATAGGAGATATATTTATGAAAGAACGAAAGAGAATAGTACATTTACTGATCGGCCCATTGTTATTCGGGCTGTTTACGGCACTTTTGCCACACGGAGTATTCACGACATTTGAGTCAAGAGCAGCGATAGGAACCATCATGTGGATGGCGTACTGGTGGGTAACAGGCCCGGTGGACTATGCGGTAACTGCATTCCTCCCGATAGCCTTAAATGCGATATTTCAGATGACTGACATGTCGGCGGTCATTTCCAACTACGCAGACGAGACGATACTGCTTCTTCTGGGAGCTTCCATCATAAGCGTGATGTGGGAGAATACCGGGCTTGACAAGAGGATAGCCATTACATTCCTGAGACTTATCGGCAGCAGTTTGAGGATACAGCTTGTGTTCTGGTTTGTGTTGTCTGCAGTTCTGTCAGCGGTGCTTCCAAATGCAGTGGTATGTGCGACGATCACACCTATAGCGATCGCCATGCTCAAGTATATAGGAATGGACGACATCAAGACAAACAAGACTGCATCAAAGATACTTCTCACGATAGCATATGCAACCGGACTCGGTGGTCTGGCATCGCCGCTCGGAGGTGCGATGAATCTTGTGACGGTCGAATATATACAGCAGATAACAGGCGAGGAGTACATGTACTCTTCGTGGGTCGTGAGATTCCTGCCTATCATGCTCATACTTGTGCTTGTAAATATCCTGTTCATGATCCGTGATGTGAAGAAGACAGAGATGCTTGGCGGTTCAAGGGAATACTTTGTAGCAAAATACAAGGAGCTTCCTCCTATGAGCTACGAGGAGAAGATAGCACTTGTGTTATTTGTTCTTGCCACGGTGCTTGCATTTACCAGACAGCTCTACCAGAGCATACTTCCGGGACTCAAGCCGGCGTATGTATTTATCATATGCGCCATAGTATCATTCCTTCTCACCAACAAGAACGGAGAGCGTATTATGGTGTGGAAGAATGTTCAGGGTAAGATCATCTGGGGACTTATGTATATATTTGCCGGTGGACTTGCCGCCGGAACACTCATCAACAAATCCGGTGCTGCAGAGGCACTTGGTGAGTGTATATCAAAGCTTGATATGAAGGGCGGATTTATCACAGTGTTCGTGATACTTGCCGTTACACTTCTCATGTCGGATGTGACATCCAACACAGCCACGGCTGCGGTAGCCATGCCGCTGGTAATATCCATCACACAGGGCTGCGGACTCAATCCGATACCGTACATATATGTGGCATCTGTGGGAGTCAACCTGTCATACATGCTTCCGACATCCATCAGGGCGATACCGGTTGGATACGGCCTGTCGCCAAAGTATATGTTCAAAGAGGGCTGGAAGATAACTCTGCTGGTTCTGGCGGTCATGTCAGTAGCATGTGCGCTGCTGTTAAAATACTGGCCGGCGTTTAGCAGTGTATAAATAATTTTTACTTGTAGAAGAGGGAGAGGACATGTCAGTAGTAACTTATACATTTATAGTTTTTTTATTGTGTACAATAGTGCTATACTACATAGTTCCAAAGAAGATACAGTGGGTGATACTGCTCCTTGCGAGTCTTGTGTTCTACGGATATGCCGGGATAGAGTACTTGTTTCTGGTCATTGCCACGGCTGTTGTCGTGTATCTGTTCTCACTGAGGCTGCAGAAGAGTCTGGACGAGCAGGAGGAGCTGGCAAAGGATGCGGACAGAAGAACCGCACGAAAGATCAAGGCTGCTGAGAAGGCGAAGAGAAAGAAGTTCCTTGTGTGGGCACTTGTCATAGTTATCGGTGTTCTGGCGGTGTTCAAGGCATTTGGCTTTGTGCTCGACAATATAAAGAGATTCATACCATACGACGGATTGCAGAGCATTCCTGACTGGAATCTCATAGCACCTTTGGGAATATCATTTTACTCATTCATGATGATCTCATATCTCGTGGATCTGTATAACGGACGAATATCAGCGCAGAAGAATTTCTTCAGATACCTGTCATATGTGCTTTATTTCCCACATGTTACCCAGGGACCTATAGCCAGATATGAGGAAGTAGGATATCAGCTCTGGGAGGAGCACAGCTTCAATATGGACACTATCATGAGAGGTGTCTGGCTCATGCTTTGGGGATTTGTGAAGAAGATCGTTATAGCTGACAGGATAGGAGCTTTTACAAAAGAGATATTTGGGCATACATTTGATTATCATGGCGGAATATTCCTGGCAGTGGGAATCGCATATTCCATCCAGATATACTGCGATTTCTCAGGATGTATGGACATAGTAAGGGGCACTTCAGAGTGCTTCGGCATCGTTCTGGGAGAGAACTTCAGAAGACCATACTTTTCACAGACACTTCCTGAGTTCTGGAGAAGATGGCATTTGTCACTGGGTGCATTCTTCAGAGAATATGTATTCTACCCGGTGTCAACATCAAAGCTGTTCCTCAAGCTCAATGTCAAGATAAGAGATCACCTAGGAAATGTGATAGGAAAGGTATTTGCAGCGAGCATACCTATCCTGTGTGTGTGGGTGCTGACCGGTCTCTGGCACGGCGCAAAGTGGAATTATATAGCATGGGGCTTGTATCACGGAGTGCTGATATGCATGTCGACACTTTTTGAGGAACCGCTGGCAAAGCTTACAAAGGCGCTCAGGATAAAGACTGACTGCATAAGCTGGGAGATATTCAGAATGCTCAGAACATTCATCCTCTGTGTCATCGGACGTCTTATATTTATGGGACAGGGAATCCGAAGCTCGATCTGGATGATCCGTTCCATGGTTTTTGATCACTCAAGGGTGTATAATATTGTGGATGAATTTTCACTTTCAGGAAGAGAGTGGAGAGTTTTGATATTTGGATGCCTTCTCCTTCTTGCTGTGTCTATCGCGCAGGAGATCATGGAGAGAAGAGGCAGCACAGGCGATGTCAGAGAATGGCTTGCAAAGCAGAACATAGTATTCAAATGGCTGGTCATGGCAGCAGGTCTGGCATTCATTGCCATATGCGGAGTATACGGCTCTGGTGCGGGCGCATCATTTATATATGAACAGTTCTAATGAGAAGGGAGAAAGATATGCCAGCGTGGATAAAATATACAATATCAGTATTTTCGATATGTACAGTGCTTTTCCTTGGCTTGAACAAGGCGGGAGAACTGGCGAGACCACAGGATTTTGACTCTGATGTGTGGACAAACTACTATGCGGAGGAGGATAACACCATCAATACGGTGCTCATCGGCTCCAGCTCGATGTACAGATACTGGATACCGACTCAGGCGTATGAGGAGCAGGGGTACACATCGATGCTCATAGGTACTGCGGCTCAGGATATAAGACTTGCGCCGTATCTCATGGAAGAGGCTGCAAAGACCCAGGATCTGGATTTGTTTGTGGTTGAGGTCAGAAGTATTATCATACGAGGCGATGTCACAAAGATAAAGGATGAGCATTACAATTATCGTATGGAGGTCATGACATCGGGCATGAGACCATCATCGACGAAGTTTGAGATGATAC
>NZ_JBEHVV010000039.1:0-26510 GCF_040227395.1 Coprococcus sp. RTP21428st1_C9_RTP21428_210409 | reverse complement strand
TTTAAAGTCAAAGGGAGGTCGTATAGGCTGTGAAGAGGTTATACCTATAGCTGATGCGGTAATAACAGCTCTCAAGGAGATACATGCTGGCGGAATAATACACAGAGATATCAGTCCTGACAACATAATGTTGTGCAACGATGGGCGGATTAAGCTCCTAGATTTTGGCGCTGCAAGATTTTCAGATGCTGATCAGGAAAGAACCAGATCTATTATTTTGAAACCTGGATTTGCTCCACCAGAGCAGTATCAGGCAAAAAGTAAGCAGGGACCATGGACAGATATATATGCGTTATGTGCAACTGTATATCGCGCAATAACAGGAGTATTACCGGACGAATCTGTTAATAGAGTTATAGAGGATACAGTACAATCTCCAATTCAGATATACAGTGATATTCCTGAAAGAATAAGTAATACTGTTATGAAGGGAATGTCAATATATCCTGAAATACGATTTTCAAATGTAGACGAATTAAAAAAGGCTCTTGATGGAGAAAAGAAAGTTATGGAGCCAAAGAAAGAACTTCGTGTACGCAGAATGAAGCGAACGATAACAGTAGGAATTGCACTTCTTGTCGTCGTGTCAATGTCACTTTATGTGTACAACATGTATAAAAATAAAAAAGCTGATGTGGTTATGAATGCTGCTGATATATCAATCTGGATTGCAGTGGATGATCAAATGAATGAAGATGGCGCAAAGGCAATGATGGATAGTGGAATAGAAGCATTCACAAGTAGTCAAGAGAAGGTAAATGTTAATTATAAATTTATACCAGAAGATCAATATGGCAGTGAATTATTAAAAGCATACGAGAATGGAGAGATGCCTACAATATTCCAGGCTCAATATGCAACAAAAGAGATTATGGAGGATGCGGCCAGCGTAGATAAAGTTTATGAATATATGGAAAAGTCGGGATCTGACGATTGCTATCTGTTAGAAAATTATAAAAATTCTATTGAAGAAAGCAAAAAAATTCCATTAAGCTTTGAGGCACCTGTTGTATATGTAAAAAGAAGCTCAGAAGTTAAGAATATAGATAATCTGACTATAAGCGACTACAAGCAGATAGAAAGCATGAGTGATGATAGTTTCTATATATCAGAATCTGCGGAAGATATGCTTCTGAGTTCGCTGAATAGTAATGAGAATAGTCAGAATATTGATGATAAAAGAAAAAAAGAATGGAAAAAATTAGGTGGAAGTGAAATATATAAGCAGTTTTTATCTGACGATAAATTATTATACTATTTCGGTTCAACGGAGGACTATAAATTTGTAAATGACAGTTGGGCTGGAAGATATAAGATCGTGAAGATAGAAAGTGATTCAGTTTATGTAGAACCAACTAATGAATTGTCGATAAGTGGAACAACCAGTGATGATGAGAGCAGAGCGGCTTCTTTGTTAATAAGCTATATGTTAAAACAGGGAGCTCAGGAAGCGTTGTTCTTAGGAACATCTTATAGCGATAATGGTGTGGATAAATTGCAGAAAATTGAAGGATTACCAGTTAATAAATCTGCGTTGAAGTCATATACGGATACTAATACTGAATTACAGATTATAGATTCTTACACAGATAACATGAAGATAAAACAGCAGTAAAGTGGGAAGGAGAATATACAGATGCCTGAAAGAATATGTATGGGATGTATGGAAAAATACAATGACAAATACAGTATATGTCCGTATTGCGGTTATAATTCCGAATCTTCAGCTCAGGAGCCATATCATTTAACTCCAGGAACTGTTATTGGAGGAAAATATATTGTTGGTAAAGCAATAGGGTATGGAGGATTTTCTGTAACATATATAGGCTATGATTACAGTATTGATAAAAAGGTAGCGATAAAAGAGTATATGCCTTCTGAGTTTGCAACAAGATCTCCAGGATCTTCACAGGTTGTAATTTTCACAGGTGATAGAGAAGAACAATTCCGTGGAGGAATAGAAAAATTTGTTGATGAAGCAAAACGATTGGCAAAATTTCGTGGAACTCCGGGAGTAACAGATGTTTATGACGTGTTGGTAGAGAATAATACTGCATATATAGTGATGGAATTCCTTGAGGGAGAGACACTCAAAGAGTATCTGGAAAAAAACGGAAAGATTT
This sequence comes from Coprococcus sp. RTP21428st1_C9_RTP21428_210409, assembly GCF_040227395.1. Lineage (NCBI taxonomy): Bacteria > Bacillati > Bacillota > Clostridia > Lachnospirales > Lachnospiraceae > Coprococcus > Coprococcus sp. RTP21428st1_C9_RTP21428_210409. The sequence continues at coordinate 24,387 of NZ_JBEHVV010000039.1, read as the reverse complement.
CACCTGATGAAGCGATAGAAATGATGATTCCTATAATAAGAACGTTAAAGACGGTAAATGCTCAGGGAATCTTACATAGAGATATTGCACCAGATAACATTTTTATGACCAATAATGGTGAAGTAAAACTCATTGATTTTGGCGCTGCAAGACAGGCTACATCTACAAATCATAGCAAGAGTTTATCTGTAATAGTGAAGCCGGGATATGCACCACCAGAGCAATATAGAAGTAGGGGAGATCAGGGTTCCTGGACAGATGTATATGGATGCGGTGCCGTGTTATATAAGATGATAACTGGAGTTACCCCTGAAGATTCGATGGATCGAGATTCGAAGGATTCACTGAAAGATATATCAAAATTTAATATAGATATTACGACTAATCAGGAAAATGCAATTATGAATGCTCTGAATCTGGAGATAGAGGATAGAACACCAGATATGGAGAGATTGGAATATGAGCTTACTACGGATGAAGAAGTTGCAAGAATAAAGGCTAAAAAGAAGAAAATGGATTTTGGACGTTGGCCATTATGGTTAAAGATATCGGTGCCTGCAGCGGCTGTTTTACTATTGACGCTGGGAACTTTATTGGTCACAGGCGTGATAAATTGGAAGATGTTTATACCGGGGGCGACATCTAAAGTCAGGGTGCCTAATGTTGTAAATCAAACGCTCAATGATGCAGAGATAATGATTCAAGAAAAGGATATGCTGATTCAGATAGTTGATCAGGTTGAATCTGATACGATTCCTAAAGGTGCGGTTTTGTCACAAAACATTCCTTATGGTACGGAAGTCAAAGGGGGAATGGTGTTAGAGGTTACAATATCTGGAGGCGTAGGACAGGTGTATATGCCTGATGTTGTTGGTTTATCTAAAGAAAAAGCTGAACAGGAATTGAAGGATCTGGGTTTGTTTGTAAAAACAGATACGGCTGAGAGCGAAATAAAGAAGGAATATATTTGCGCACAGCAGTACAAGTATGGCGAGGCTGTAGATAAAGGTTCAGAGGTTAACCTTACGGTGTCATTGGGTAAAAAAGAGTATGACAATTCGAAGAAAACAGAAGTGCCGAATGTTGTAGGTGAAAAATGGGATGATGCAAGAAAAATGGCATCTGATAAAAGAATATACATATATAAATCAGATATAAAGAACAGTGATACTGTTGAGAAAGATATAGTTATGAAACAGTCTTTGAAAGCTAAGTCAAAGGTGGAAGAAGGTTCTGACTTAGGCGTTGATGTGAGCCTCGGAATAAATACAACGCATGTTCCAGATGTTGTATATAAGAGCTTTGATGAAGCTTCAAAACTTATGAATGACAGTAAGATAAAAATAGAGGTTACATACCAGAAGAGTGATGTGGTAGCTAAAGATCATGTAATATCCCAGAGCGTTGAGGCGGGAACAGAGGTGAAAGTATGGTCTACAGTATCGCTGTGTATAAGTGAGGGCAGTGATAAGATTGATGCTGCACCTAGATATGAAGATACTGATAAGAAGAATACAACATCAGAGCAAACAAAAACAACAGAGAAGACAACGGAGAAAAAATCAGAGAGTAAGAAGGAAGATAAGAACACTGAGGACAAAAAAACAGAACATGCTACAGAAGAACAGCGCACAGAGAATAAGACAGAAAGCACAACTGAGAATGTAAAACCATCAAAAGATGATTCTATGGTAGATGTGCCTAGTCTGGTTGGAATGTCTTTGCAACAGGCTGAAGCAATGCTGGAAAGTAATGAATTAAGTGTTGGAAGTGTGGAATATAGATCTTCCTCATCATCTAGTACAGGCATAGTTTTGGATCAGGGTATTGGTTCAAATCAGAAGGTAAAAAAAGGAACTCAGATATCATTGATAGTTTGTTCGAATGATACTGTGACAATGTATAGATATAGAGATGTGCAGGATTATGATATAAAAAAGACTAACAGTAACAGCACTCCAAGTGGTTATACATATTACAAAACTGAAGAAAGTCAGTCTTATGGGAACTGGGGAGGATGGACTGAATGGAGTTCAAACTACGTACAATCCAGTGATACCTGTAATGTAGAAGCGAAAGATGGCGCTGTGTTTGGTCGATATGATACATACAGGGCTGATGGTTCTTATGAAAGAACTGATGATAAATGGCAGAATTCAGGATCTAGAAGGAGGGAATATTATCTTCCGTGGGATGAAGTATCACGTGCAAATCAATTTCAGTGGCCTGGCAGTTCGACTGAAAGATGGGTATTTAATAGTAATGGAGAAGTTAATTACAGAAATGTTTCAGGCACTGGTGAGTGGTCGTGGACGGGTACTGTCTACAGATATCAGACCCGGTCTGTGAATAAGGTATATACATACTGGTACAGAAAACCAATTTATGGTTCGTGGTCTGAGTGGAGCACATCTAGAGTTAGTGAATCCTCAACAAGACAGGTTGAGACAAAACAAGATTATGTATATGAACAATACTAGGAAGTAACAGGAGGCAGTATGGTATGGCGGAACAATTATGTATGGGATGTATGAATAAGTTTGATGAAAATGATAGCGTATGTCCATATTGTGGATATAGGGTGGATACTCCGCCCGCAGAGCCATATCATTTAGCTCCGGGAGTAATACTTGGCGGGAAGTATATTGTAGGAAAAACCATAGGATATGGTGGATTTTCGGTTACATATCTGGCATATGATTATAGTCTTGAGAAGAAAATAGCTATTAAGGAATATCTGCCATCTGAATTTGCAACAAGGGCTGTTGGCTCATCAACGATATCTATCTTTAGTGGAGATAGGACTGACCAGTTTAACGGAGGAATAGAAAAGTTTATTGATGAGGCAAAGAGGCTTGCAAAATTTAAGGGAACAACAGGAATAACAGATGTGTATGATGTGTTCCGTGAAAATAATACAGCATATATTGCTATGGAATATCTGGAGGGACAAACGTTAAAAGAATTCCTCCTAGATAACGGTAAAATAGATTATCAAAAAGCTGTTGATATGATGATACCTATAATAAGGACTTTGAAGAAGGTTCATGAAAAAGGGATATTACACAGAGATATAGCTCCAGATAATATTTTCATAACTTCAAATGGAGAGGTAAAGCTTATTGATTTTGGCGCTGCAAGACAGGCGACATCAACAAATCACAGCAAAAGCCTGTCGGTTATAGTTAAACCGGGATATGCGCCGCCTGAACAGTATAGAAGCCGTGGAGAACAGGGGCCGTGGACAGATGTATATGGTTGTGGTGCAACTTTGTACAAAATGATAACTGGCGTAACTCCGGACGATTCAATGGAGAGATGTTCTAAAGATACACTGGAATTACCATCAAAGTTTGCAGGGAACATATCAGAGAATGTTGAGAATGCTATATTGAATGCTTTAAATATAGAAATCAATGACAGAACTCCGGATATGGAAAGACTGGAATATGAACTTACGACAACGGATGTTGTACACAAAAATCGTGTAACATCAAAATCCAGAGATCTTGGAAGATGGCCAACATGGTTGAAAGCAGTGGTAGCAGCATCAATATTAGCTGTACTGGTAGTTGGGACCTTATTGGTAACTGGTGTAATAAATTGGGATTCATTTATTTCCTCGGATGACAGATCGGATGCAAGAGTGCCAAATGTCATAAATCTTACAGTTGATGATGCTGAGAAAATACTGGCCTCTGAAAATATAGATATGAAAATTGTTGATAAGCAGGAGTCGGAAGATATACCTAAGGACTCAGTATTATCACAAAATATAAGTGGTGGAAGTCAGGTACAGAAAGGTATGACAGTAGAAATAGTTGTATCGAGTGGAAAAGGACAGGTGTATATGCCAGATTTCACTGGATTAGGACAGACTGAAGCCGTGGAACAAGTTGAAAAGATGGGGCTGCATGCGAAGATTGAAACACAAGAAAGTGAAATAGCTCAGGATTATATATGTGACCAACAATATAAAGAAGGAGAAAAAGTAGATAAAGGCTCAGAGATATTATTGAAAGTATCTATTGGCAATAGTAGTTATGATGAGAGCGCAGAAACTACAATTCCAGATGTTGTTGGTGAAACATGGGAGAATGCAAGAAAGTGTGCAAGAGAGAAAAAGATATACATATATAAGGAAGAAACACTTAATGACAGCAAGGTTGCTCAGGGAAAAGTGATAAAGCAGAATCATAAGTCTGGAGAAAAAGAAAAACAGGGGTTTGTGTTGGGGGTAAAAGTTTCTCTTGGTGTAAAAATGACTCATGTTCCTGATGTAGTTTATAAGAGCCTTGAAGATGCCCGGAAACTTATGGATGAGAGTAATCTTCAGATAGAGGTCGAATATGAACAGAGTGATAAGGTTGAGAAGGATCATGTAATATCGCAAAGTATAAAACCAGATACGGAGGTTGAGGAAAAAACAATTATAAAACTTGTGGTGAGTAAAGGCAATGGCTCTGAAGATAATTCAGAAGCAACTAATGATACAGAAGAAACAACAGAAATTACTACAGAGGATACACCTACGACAGCCCAGGAGACTACTACTGAAGAAGAAACGACAGAAGCACCAGAACCAGATGATGAACCGACAAAAGCAATCGTTCCAGATTTATCTGGATGTAGTGAAGATTCTGCTATATCGATGTTGTATGATGCGGGGCTTTCAGTTGGAAGCATAGAGTACAGGTCTGATCCTAATTCATATGATGGTGCAGTCTTAAGTCAAGGTGTTTCTGCATATTCCGAGGTCGATTATGGAACATCGGTTTCACTGATAATTTGTAATAATGAAAAAGATGAGAGCGGAAATTATATTTGCCCAGAATACTAATAGTAGAGGATAAAAATGGAGAATGTTAAGAAAATCAATTCAAGACAGCAGGTTTTAAATCATGTTCCACAGGATGGAGGTGCGATTATCGGTGTCAGAGGGTATCTGGCAGGGGTTATTATTGCTGTGAATTATGGAAATATCATAACTATAGGCAGGGATCCGGCAACATGTAATTTGATCATGGAGGGAGATTTCATCAGTCGTACACATTGCAGACTAAGCTACAACAATGGTACTGGTTTGTACACAATAGAAGACAGATCAACAAATGGAATAATCCTTCCAGGTGGTCAAATAACAAAAAAAGGACAGGTCGTTTCAGTTGCTGGTGGAACACATATATGTATCGGAACATATAGTGAAGAACTTTTATTACGATAAAATTTGGGAAATGGAGAGTGGATGAGATGAGTGAAAGCTGTCTATTCAGATATTTAAAAAAAATAGGCCTGAGCGTGCTGATAACCATGGCCTTTGTTATGAATGGGTTAATAGGTTCGGTCATAACTGCGTGTGCTGAAAACACTATGGTTAGTGAAAGTAATGAAGATGTAACGGATGATAGTGGCGTAAATTATTATATTTTTTGGGATTTTAAAAGATCAATATATCTGGACGAGTATGATGCAAGAAATGACTCAGGAAAAAATCTGGAATATGTTGGAACTCTAATTAGTAATTTTGCAGAGAGAAGCGGAGATTTGACAAGAAATATAGAGGTGTATTATATAACATCTTCTGAAGCTGAAAAGAAAACCGGAGATTTTACGACCATAAAGAACAATACAGGAGTGGTAAATCTGTCGGATGTCATCAGCCAGTCTCGTAATACTAATGATTTTGTGGATTCTGAAAATAGGGATCCTGATGAATTTAATAACGAATTGTATGCTGTATTGGAGAATAAAGAAAATACAGACAATACAAATGTGTATATATTGCTAACCGATGGTCAGGAAAAGTTACAAAAGGAAAGTAAGGAGCTTTTAAATGAAAGTAATAGTTTAGTGTATTGGGTCGATATATCCAGATATAAGGCTACTCCGGACACTACACGTAAAAGATATGATTCGATGAAGGGGATAGACAACTTCTTTAAAGAGGATTGCATTGATGCGGCACCATTGGATGAAGCTGCTGATGATGTGCTCCTAAATATAGAGACAGATGTAGCAGGAAGATTAAATATCGATTATTCAATTAATAATGAAGAATCAATAACAGAAAATAGTACAACATCTGACAATTGGACGGGATATGCAACAACAGAAGTCGTTGAGGTAACAGCGGTAGAATTATATGGTGTTGCAACACCTACAGATGGCGGCGTTGGAAGTAATAACGATGGATTTATCAATAAGCTTAAGTCATGGTGGACGAATGGAATAGTTGGAAAGCTGATAATTATATTTTCAGCTCTAGTTGTGGTTGTAGTTATTACTTTAGTGATTATTTTGACTGTTAATCGTAGGCAGAAGAAAAAACGCAAAATAGAATGCCACAGAAAAAATGTACAAATAACAAATAATAATGATGTAGGCATGGATAATGGACATAACTACAATAATTCGATTGATGTACAGATAGAGGTTATAGGAAGAAAGCCTGATGTGAAAAATGTTCATATAAATGGAAGTGCATTTATAGGCAGGGCAAACACCTGTGACGTTTTTATCAATGAAGTTACAGTTTCAAGACAGCATATTGTATTGGAATGTAAAAATGGAGAGTTATTCGTTCAGCCGTTGATGACTGCGACAAACAGTACAAAATTAAATGGCAAGCAGATAACTGACAGACATCAGTTGTTTTCGGGAGACAGACTGATGATCGGTGCAGTAGGAATTATAGTAAGGTGGTGATGTGAATGAATATTACATATGCATTGGGTAAAGGAACATATTTATCAAGTCGCTATCGTATAGATGAAAATATTGGCCAAGGTGGATTTGGAATAACTTATGTGGCATATGACGAAGCAGAAGGCAAAAAGTGTGCTGTGAAGGAATATTTCCCGAGGGATAGTGCCGTAAGATTATCAAATGGAAAAGAAGTAAAAACGGTATCAGATGAGAAAATAGAAATTTTTAATCATGGCCTTACGAGATTCATGGAAGAGGCAGATGTTCTATGGAAGCTCCAAGGCGTTGAATCTGTTGTATCAGTGTATGACAGGTTTAAAGAAAATGGAACCGGATACTATGTGATGGAATATGTTGACGGAGTTACATTAAAAAAACTTGTCAGGGAAAATGGTAAATTAAAGTTTAAATATGTAAACAAAATTTTATTTGATGTCGGAACTGCGCTTATTCAGGTTCACGCATTGAATATATTCCATAGAGATATAAAGCCAGACAATATCATGGTGGATAGCACCGGTGTAATAAAGCTCATTGATTTTGGAAATGCCAAAAATATAAAAAGACAATCTGGTAACGAACAATTGTCAGTGATGCTTACTCCTGGATTTGCTCCTTTTGAGCAGTATTCATCAAAGTCTGAGCAGGGTACATTTACTGATGTGTATTCACTTGCAGCAACCGTATACTATCTACTTACGGGAAAGATGCTATTAAACCCTAATGAAAGACTGCTATCCAGTGAAGATATAGTTCTGGATGACGAGGACATTCCAGAGTATGTAACTGATGCTTTATATAAAGCATTGAGAGTAAATTATAAAGAACGAACGCAGACTATTTATGAATTTTTATCAGATATGAGGCTGATAAATGAGACTGTATATTCTCATGATGATAACCAAAATGCGGATATCTTAAAAAAGAATAATGAGAATAAGGCCAACGGAATACATGCGATTACGGATAACCTTATTTCTGCAACACATGGACGAATTCCGCATCCATACATAGTTATTATTTCTGGAGACAATGAAGGTACTACCATTGATATACCTCTGGATAGAGGAGTAATTGTTGGCCGAACCAAGAATTATGCCCAGATTATATTCAAACAGGATGAATTTATAAGTAAAAAACACTGTGAGGTCTACTACGACAGCCTAGAAGATTTGATATACATTACGGATTTATCTACGAACGGAACATGGGTTAATGGGTACAAGCTTAATCCAAACCAAGTATATTCCGTGGATAAAGGAAGTGTGGTGACACTGGCAAATCAGAAATGTTCTTTTAAGGTAGGAGTGACATATTTATGAGAGAAGAAGCGGCAAGACAAAATGAAGTTACAACAGTCAGACTTACTGAAGAAATAAGCTGGGAAAGTATAGATCGTAAAGAAAATGCATTGCATATTGAAATCGGGCAGTCATCAATAATAGGAACAAGGAGTTATCAACAGGATTCTTTATTTGTGGCAAAGTATGAAAACGGAATGACTTTAGCTGTAATTTGCGATGGTATGGGTGGTTTGAACGGTGGTGAATTGGCAAGTAATACAGCGGTGAAAATGTTAGTGAATGATTTTAAGTCAGTGAATGATTTTAGTGAGGTTCCAATATTCTTAGAGAGGGAAGTTGTACGTCTCGATGAGTGTGTAGCAGATCTCGAGGATGAGTATGGAAATGCATTGGGAGGCGGTTGTACTTTAGTGTGCGTTGTTACAAAAGGGAATGGTATGTATTTCATATCAGCAGGTGACAGCAGAATTTATATAGTGAGAGACAATGATATACAAGCAATAAACAGAGATCATAATTTCAGACTGCAGTTGGATACAATGCTGAGAAATGGACAGATAACCGAGAAAGAGTACGAGATGCAGGAGAATCAGGCCGAAGCGCTTATAAGTTATTTAGGAATGGGCAATATCTCGTTGACGGATAGTAACACTGAGCCATTTTATCTGGAAGAAAATGATCTGATACTATTATGCAGCGATGGTCTTTATAAGAGACTTAGCAACGAACAGATATTAGATATTGTTTTGGATAATCAGAATAGTATGCAGGTGATAGCTGAACGATTAAATAAGGTTGTTATGCAGCTAACACAGAGAAATCAAGATAATACGTCGGTAATTCTGCTTAGATATGGCAGATAAAGGGCAGAAAGATGCCGTCATAAATATACAATCAAGAGGAGGACAAATTTATGAATTTAACAAGATGTGCGAAAGGTCATTACTATGATATGGACAAGTTTTCAATGTGTCCACATTGTGCAAGTGCAAATGAAGGTATGGGACAGACAATGAGATATACTCAGCCGGTAAATGATTCTGCATTTTCAGGTGGAACATCAGTTTCCAGCAATGCGACTGATGATACTGTAAATTATACAGATGCCGATACATCATTCACAGACATGATAAATGATGCAAAAAACAAGCCGGAAAAAGATGATGACGATTCAGTGACAATAGGTTTCAGTGGAAGTTCAGGAAAATCAGAAGTTGTAGGATGGGTTGTTTGCATTGAGGGAAGTGATAAAGGAACCGGATTCCCATTAAAGACCGGAAGAAATTTTATAGGTAGAAATGCAAATCAGGATATAGTTCTTGCAAAGGATAGAACAGTATCAAGAGATAAGCATGCGATAATCGTATATGAGCCAAGACAGAGAAAGTTTATTGTTCAGCCTGGAGATTCCAGAGGTCTGTTCTACTTAAATGATGAGGTCGTTTTGGGATCAAAAGAACTCAATGCATATGATGTAATACTTGTGGGCGAGACAAAGCTGGCGTTTATACCTTTCTGTGGAAAGAAGTTTAGCTGGGATGATGGATTACAGAGTGAGGAGGAGTAAATATGTATACTGGAAAAATTACATTTATTCAGGGAGAATTACAGGGAAGTAGTATAGATCTTCAGCCTGGTAAGCAGCAGGTTCTGGGACGAAATGGAGCGAATTGTAATATTTTCTTCCAGTCTGACAGAGTCAGCAGGGTTCATTGTGCAATAACATTTGACGAAAATACAGGACGGCTGAGTTTGCTTAATTATTCAACATCGGGAACAACAGTAAATGGTAATGAATTGGGACCACAGCAGACAGTAAATATAGATAATGGAGCAAAAGTAAAGCTTGGTCATTCAGACAATGTGTTTACGTTTTCTGCACAGCTTGTAAATACGAATGTCAGTACACCTAAAAGGACGGGAGTTATCAAAAGATTGTCTAAAAAGTACACGCCTCGACCAGATAATGGTGCATCTATATTTGAAGATTACCTGGTAGAAGATGATGAAAAAGAAGTGCTTACACTGTCTAATGATCGTGTACTCAATTTCTTTACTGGAAAAGGATTGCTTAAGAATAAGGCAGTGCTTACAAATAGAAGATTATACATAAATGAGCATAAAGGAATTATATCATATGCATATTCAAGAGAGGTAGTAGAGCTTGATGAGATTACAGGCACATCGATAGTGAAGAGAAATCCTATATGGAGTTTGGTTATGGCCGGTGTTTGGCTTGTTGTAGGAATTATTTCGATGTCGATTACAGGCGTTGCTGCTACATTCTTGCCATTCCTTGCGCTGACACTTATACAGGCGTATACATACCTAAAACTGTGGGGAAATTGGTTTGTTGTTCATTTCCCAGGAGGAAAATATACCTTCTCGATTAAAAATATTTCATTGTATGAAGTAACAGAATTTCAGAGAGCAATATGCGCTTTGAAGAGAAAAGAATTGAAATATAGCGATATGTAGGCATTTGGTGTAAGAGGAGAGTATATATGGCGAATAATAATGCAAAGATAAAATTTTTATCCGGGCAGTATGCCGGATCAGAAATCGAATTGACACCGTTTACAGCAATAGTGTTGGGAAGAAATCCTGCGGTATCAAATTTTGTGTTCAGTAATGAAAATATAAGTAGAAAGCACTGCTCGATACAATACAATCCAAATGACAGAAGATTTGCTGTGAGTGACTATTCTTCATCAGGCACATACATAAATAATGTGAAGAGAATGCAGCAGGGGAGCGTGGAGTATCTGAATGGAGGAGACACTATTAAGTTAGGTCGTACTGATGAGATAATCCAGCTTATCGCACCTCAGAGATTTGAAAATGAACGAGGGGCAAGTGATCAGGATATTTATGATGATGATGACGATGACAGAGCAACTCAGAAGATGTCGGCATCTCAGGCAGCAGCTCAGCCGCAATTAACAGTGAGAGGCGGTTCTGAAGATAGCTATAACGCTGGAAATAGCGAAGCATCTGTTCAAAATCAGGTCAATAATAATCAATATAATGGTCAGTTTGTACAGAAAGTGTCGTGTACATTGGGAACAATTGGTTTAATTTTTGCGGGTGCAGCATTTTTGGTATGTCTTATATCACTTATTTATATCTTGGCTACAGATGCACAACATTTTGCACCAGCATGTGTAGTTTATATAAATAATTGGGGTGGCTCATTTGAATTCATTGCAGTATTTGCCTTTGTCGGTTTAATACTTGGAATAGTTCAATTATCAAAAAATGTTACAAAGGATGCCAAAATAAAAAATATAGGAACTGTTGCTATTGTGTTGGCTGTAGTTGCAATGTTGTTGTTCAGTTATATTTATATGTCTGCTGCATCATGCCCGAAGAGGGAACTTATCGAGTATGGAATTGGACAGGCTGGAGAATCTTTAGATGATATGCTGAATGAGTTGTTTCAGTAAATAATAAAAGATAAAGATATGAGGTGATGGTGACATGAATTGGATTAGAAGGATTTTTATTGTTAGTGCGGTTTTTGTTGTTGGTGGTATGGCGTCATTGATCAATGTTCATGCAGAAACATACGGTGACTATGAATATGAGATAAATGCTGATGGGAAAACGGTCACCATCACCAAGTATATGAAAGAAGATGAGTATGATCCGGAAACGGGATGGACAATTGTGGATAACAATCCTTTGTACATACCAGCATCTATTGAGGGGAGAAAGGTTACCATAATAGGTGAAGAATCGTTCAAAGGGATTCTTGGCAATTCCAATATTGTAATTCCTAATGGTGTAGAACAGATTGGCTTAAGTGCTTTTGAGGGAATGTACAATTTAACGAGTGTTTCATTACCAAATACTTTGAAAGTGATAGGGCAAACAGCGTTTTTTGATTGTATGGATCTTTCTGTAATAACTTTGCCGGATAGTCTTGAGGAAATAGGCGACAACGCATTTGGATATACAAACATATCATCTGTATGGATACCAGAAAATGTAAGAAAACTAAATGGTAGTGTTTTTGAAAAAAGTACACCTGAGGAATTCGGTTCATCAAATTTAATACCTGTTACGGTGAGTGTTTCGTCGAAAAATAAATTTTTGGACAGCAGAGATAATTGTAATGGAATTATAGAGACTGCAACGGGAACATTGTTATGGGGAAATTCAAAAACGGTAATACCATCAGGCGTAAAAATAATAGGTGAATATGCTTTTTCTGGGGCTGAGTTTAAACAATTTGTTGTACCATCAAATGTGACAGAAATTGGGCGAGGTGCATTTTCAGGGTGCAGTTATCTTGAACAAATATATATGAGTGATAATGTGATATCAATAGGGGATAGTGCATTTACAAGATGTTCTTCGTTAACATATATAAGCTTTTCAAAGAATATAAAGAATCTGGGGGAGTATGCATTTTCAGAATGTTCATCGCTTAGTGAGATAACACTTCCTGATAGTATAACATCGCTTGGATGTAGTGTTTTTGAGTGGTGCGAAAATCTGCAGAGGATATATCTACCAGAAAATATAACTGTTTTGCCAGATTATATGTTTGTATCGTGTCATAATATTACAGAAATCAATATACCTTCGAAGGTTACGACTATCGGAGAATGCGCATTTGGTTTTTGTGTTAAACTTAATAAGATTGTTTTACCAGACAGCTTAAAAAAGATTGGTAAAGAGGCATTTGAGGAAACAGATATTACAGCTATAACAATACCAAGAAATGTACAGGACATAGGAACTGGAATAGTAGCTGATTGTGATAAGTTGACAAAAATAGTAGTTAATAGTGGAAATAAATATTATGACAGTAGAAATAATTGTAATGCAATAATTGATAAAGAAGAAAAGACTTTGATTGCTGGATGCAGAAGTACGATCATACCAAGTGATATTAAGATAATTGGTGAATATGCGTTTTATTATTGTGAAGGACTTAGCAGTATAACTATACCAGAAAACATAGAATCAATTTATGATAATGCATTTGGATATTGTATAAATTTGAAAAAGATAGTTATCAAGTCAAAAGACACATATTTATATGATTATACATTTAGTGAGTGCAATAATGATCTTGTTATTTTCTGCTACGAAAATTCAGAAGCACTGTTTTATGCAAAAAGTAACGGATTAAACTACAGTATAATGAAAATTGAAAAAATTGATTTGGGTAAAACTACATCAAAGACCAGAGTAACAGGCATAGTTAATAAAGTTTATAATGGCAAAATGCAGACACAACCAGGTCTCATTGTAAAAGTAAACGGGAAAAAATTAGTTCTAAATAAGGACTATTCAGTTAGATATTTAAATAATAAGAATATTGGACATGCAAGTATAACAATTACAGGTAAAGGCAATTATAGTGGAAGTTTAACAAAAAAATTTGATATTATGTTGCCTGTTGGAAAAACGATATCTGTTGGAAATTTAAAATATAGAGTTACTAATGCCTCTATAAATGGAAAAGGTCAGGTTTCTGTTATAGGATCGACCTACAAAAAAAATTCACGTAAGTTGAAAACTGTAAATATTGGAAGCAGTATAGTTGTAGGTAATATGAAATACAATATTACTTCAATAGAAAAAAATGCTTTTAAAGGGTGCAAATATCTGTCTAGTGTAAATATTGGATCTGGAGTCAAAGTGATAGGTGCATCTGCTTTTGAAAAATGTGTAAGGTTGAATAAGGTTACAATCAAAACAATGTATTTAAAATCTGTTGGGAAAAAAGCATTTTCGTCAATTTACAAAAAAGCAGTATTTAAATTGCCTAGAAAGGAATATGGCGTATATGTGAAGATGATTAAAAAAACGAGGGTTTCGAATAAAGTGGTGTTTAAAAGAGTATAACTGGGAGGATGGGATAAATGAAAAAAATTTATAAAGTAATAATGTTGACAGTTATGTTTATATGCTTATTTTCGGTAACAGCTATAGCTGACGAAGAAGGTGAATCCGTTTACATATATAGTGTAAATGCAGATGGGAAAACAATAACAATAAATGAGTATAATGGAAGTTCATCAGAATTAGATATCCCAAGTTCAATTGACGGAATGCAGGTAACTGCAATTGGAGATGAGGCATTTAGTTATAATTCATATATATGTAAATTGAAAATACCTTATGGTGTAAAGCAAATAGGAAAAAGAGCATTTGCAAGTATAAGCGAGTTGCAAGAAATAACTATCCCATATAGTGTTACATCAATAGGAGATGAGGCATTTGAATATTGCGGATTGTTACAGATAAATATTCCTTCCTCTGTGAGAGAAATTGGAAGTGGAGTTTTTGCAGGTTGTGGTAATGTAAATTCTATAATAGTTGATGAAAGTAATTTATTTTATGACAGTAGAAATAACTGTAATGCTATCATAAGGAAATCGGATAATGTTTTGATCAGTGGTTGCAAAAATAGCAGTATTCCTTTGGGAATAACGGCTATAGGAAAGAGGGCTTTTAAATGTGTAGAAGATCTTACTGAAATTACTTTGCCAGTGTCTGTAACTAGAATAGAGGCGGCGGCATTTCAGGCATCAGGTTTGGAGAATATTATTTTACCGGATAATTTGACATACATTGGTGACGAAGCTTTCTATAGTTGTAATATTGAAGAAGTAGTTTTACCACAAAGTGTGACAGAGATAGGCAGCGGAGTTTTTACAAATTGTGCCAAGCTTGAAAGTATTACACTGTCAGAGAACTTATCAGTTATAGGTGTAGGTGCATTTTCGCGGTGTGATGAGCTGAAAAGTCTATATATTCCAGCTTCGGTCACAAACATAAAGGGCGCCATAACTACGTCGGATTTTTCTCTTACGTCAATTAAGGTAAGTAGTGCAAATAAAAAATATGATAGTAGAAACAATTGTAATTCAATAGTAGAAACAAAAAGCAATAAGATTATCAGCGCATGTAGAGCATCAATAATACCTGAAAGTATAAAAAGGATTGGTGAGAGTGCTTTTGAAGGCGTGCATATGGACAAAATAGTTATACCAGATTCTGTTACCTATATAGATGATTATGCATTTGCTTATAGTATATTGTCAGAAATAACTTTATCAGAAAATGTTTTACAGATAGGAGAGAGCGCGTTTGGGGGGTGTTGGTGTTTAAAGAAAATTGTCATAAAAAATTATTCTATGCATATAGGCAGAAATGCTTTTGATAATATGCCTGTATGGGTGGAAGGTCGATGCTACTATTGTTACCAGGGATCAACTGCACAGAAGTATGCAGATGAAGCTGCTGATGGCGTATGCAAGTTCATGACAAGGCCATCACACTCCATAAACATAACAGATAAGTCTGCAAATACAACAATAACAGGTATAGGTAACAGGATATTCACAGGAAATGAGATAAAGCAGACAGGTATTGTGGTTACTGTATGTGGAAAGAAATTGTCACTTGGCAGTGATTATACCTTGAAATATGAAAACAATAAAAATATTGGAAAAGCCAAGATTGTTATTACTGGAAAAGGAAATTATGCGGGAAGTATTACAAAATATTTTGATATTAAGATAGTTTTGGGAGGTACTTATAAAGTAGGTTCTCTAAAATACAAGATAACAAATGCTTCCTTAAACGGCAAAGGAACAATGACATTGCTGGGCTCAACATATAAAAATAGTAATAAAAAATTTAATACTTTAACTATTGGAGACACAGTAGTGATCGGAGGAAAGCGGTTCAAGGTAACATCAATTGCTCCTAAAGCTTTTAGTAATAGAAAGTATCTTAAAAAGGTTGTAATTGGTAGTAATATTCAGCAGATTGGAAGCAAGGCATTTTATGGATGTACTTCTATAAATACTGTTGTAATAGGCAAAAATGTAAGAATAATAGGTTCACAATCGTTTGCAAATTGTCGGGGCTTAAAGAAGATTGTGATAAAAACATCATTTTTGAAGAGCAGTTCCGTTGGAAAATCTGCTTTTTCAAATATATTTAAAAAGGCAAATATAAAAGTACCAGTGAAGAAAAAGAATGCATATATAAAGATATTAAGGTCAAAGGGTGTATCCAGACAAAGCAGAATTACAAAATAAGGATAGCAGGAGGCCATATGAGAAAAATACTGGAAAATTGTTGTTTAGCAGTATTGTCAATCAGCATGGTGGTTAGTCTGACTGGTTGTAAAATTATAGAGAATAATGTAGCTGATGCGAAAAAAGATATAGAACAATTGCAGGATTCAACAGCAATCACTACAACAGAAAACAGCGAGAAGATAAATACAGAAAAATCTGAGACAACAGAAAGTGATAAGAAAGACAATATTTCAGATACAATGGTAACAACTGAAGAAATCTCAACAGTAGATGATAATTCTGCAAAGAGTTCAACAAATCTTGAAAGTGGTGGAGAAAAGTCGCAGATATCAGAAAGAGAATGGAAGGATGCATACATAGAGAAAATACAAAGTGTAAAAAATGAGTATAGTTATGTATGGGGATATTTGTATGATCTTGATGATAATGGAATCCCGGAATTGATAATTAGTGATTGGGGAAGCCATGATGGAGAGTCATATACATATACAGCGGATGGGTTGATTTCCCTTGGCAATATGGGTGGAACTTTTGGACATTTGTATTATCGAGATGGTTATTTAATTAATAGAGCTTCGTCAGGAGGTTCACCTGGTCCTATATGGCTTACTGTTTGGCAGTTGGATGGATCAGAGATTAATACCATTAAGGAATTAGAATTTGATAAGAACATTGATAAGCATGGAGAACCATTGGTTACTGGTGCAGAAAGTTATGCAGATGCTGTAAATATAGTTGAAAAATATGGAATGTCAATTGACTATCAAACTATGGATTTTGATGGTCAGAGTTATTGCCAGGTTGAAATTGATACCTCTGCATTAAAAGACGTGAACTCTTATGAAGAGGCAGATTTTGTATCGGCTGTAGAGAATTACAAATAAGATACATTGTGAGCATAATGAGGTGTAGGAGAAAAGCATAGATGAAGAGACAAAAACCAGTTGTATGGTTGCAAAGGATAATCGTTGTAGTGGGAATGTCATTAGTTCTTACCGGTTGTCAGAATATAAAGGAACAAATGAGTATTATACAGTCTCAATCAACGACAGAGAGAACAACTACTGAGGAGATAGTTGTAACTGAAACTGGGAAACGTGTTAATACGGAAAAGAAAGTATCGGAAGAGAATACAACTGAACAAAAGACAACCGAAAAAGTGATAAGTGAAAGTGTTGACACGGAAGAAAAAACTACGGAGAAACAAACCACAGAGGCACAAGATGAAGAAAAGTATGAAGCCTATCAAAATATAATTGACAAATATGTTGAACTTAATAGTGAAGGAGTGACATATGAAGAGTGTAATAGCTTAGATTTTCCATACGAAGTGGCAGAAAATTTGTATAGCAAATACAATGTACTGATAGTGTGTGGAAATTTGAGCGATGTTGGTTATGTGATAGAAGACATTGATGGTGATGGAATTAAAGAACTTATATTTGCAAATCCAACAACATCTTTGATATATGAGGTTTATACAATGGATGATGATACACCTAAGCTTGTTTTGGCAAGTTGGGAGAGATCAACTATAAATTACTGTGGTGATCATTATTGTGTGGAAGGCTCCAGTGGGGCTGCAAATTATGTGATTTCAAGCGGGAACTTTCGTGGTGGAGAATGGAAAACTGAATACCATTTGTACACGGACATGATGGAAAATGGTGAGATTGGTTATTTTTATACGACAAATGATACTGTAGACAAATCTGTGGATACTCAGATAACACAAGATGAATATAACAATATCAAGGAAGATGCAGAATCAGGTATGTGTACTTATCCAAATTTGAATAATCTGATAGAGTTTGGAAGGTGTATACTGGAAGAATAAAATTATAGAAATAACTATTGAAATAGTGGAAAAATGAAAGAAGTTACGATGAAAGAAAAAAGACAAACAAAAAAACAAATTACCAGTCCAGCCATCCCCGCCTTCATAACATCAGCCGTCTGTTACGCGGCAATGAGGGCAATAATGGCAAGAACAGAAAACGCATTCTTTGCCGGATACATAGGTGGAGTAGGGACAGTGGATCAAGTAAAACATATTCTAATATGTATTCTTGTTGGTGTGATACTTTTTGTATTGCCTCTTGAAAAAATATGCGACAAGACATATTGCGTGATATGTTACTGCGGTTCTCTTTTGACAGATAAAAAGAAGTACAAGGATGGAACGACTGTATTCTTACTTGTGTTTTTGTATGCGTTGGTTTGCTGGGCGGGAACAGTGTTTTCCCTATGTACGGACAGTGGATTTGATGATGGTGGTCACTGGGTATTATTTAGATCTGGAAGTGACAGGATATATGCGCTGGTTATAACGATACTTGCATTTGTAGTGATGATAAAGAGCGCAGATCTGATAAAGAACAACTGGGCTGGAATGCTGATATGGTTCCTGATTGAATTGGCAAATGTTACAAGCGTAAAGCTTGTGACAGGTAAAGATGATCTTACATTTGCAATTGTTTGTGCTGAAACTGTTATGTTTATTATATATATGGCGGTGCAGTACAGTTTGAATATTGCGATGTGTCTTGTATCATTACTATGTGGAGCAATAATGATGTTTGCTGGATGTGAGGATATATTTACCAGTAAGCATAAGATGTCAGGTGTGGCACTTGTAAGTGATATGTCTCAGTCTGGAAGTGTACCGGACAAATTTTTTGAAGCAAGATACAATATTACAATAATTGAAAAACAGGCGGGAATCCCTGTGTGTATATTGTGGTTTGTATTATTTGCGATTTTGTCAGTTGCAGTTATTGGGGCTGCAGCAAAGCTTATGAGGGTGTCTGCTAGGCGCGGGATATTTGTGTTAGGAATATATATGATCGGTGCATTTCTGCTCATATACACAGTATTGGCGGAGCTGGGAATTATCAAGCCAGCGGAGACGTTGTTGCTTCTTATAGATGTGGTAATTCCAGTTATGATATTGTGCCTTAGAATGTTTGTATTTAGAACTGGCAACGATAATATATAAGCTATAATAAATATAGTTCACCGGAGTAAATATAATTTAGTATGGTGAACTATTTTTATTTGCAATATTGAGTATTCAGCTTGACGCACGATTGAAAAATTATTACTCTGATGATAGATGAAAAATAAAGAAGTATCGAAACGGGGAGATATATACATATATGGAACAATATAACGAGAACAAAATAAGAGGCAATTATCATAAGCTGACCCAGCTTCTTATCTCCCGACACCTAACCATAACCACCATGGAATCTGCCACCTCAGGGCAGATTGCATCCCTCATCACCGACACGGAAGGTTCCTCTGCAGTGCTGAAAGGTGCATTTATCACCTACTGCAATGAGGCGAAGATCATGCAGGGGGTTCCCGCAGAGATCATAGACAAGTATACAGTCTATTCAAAGGAAACTGCAGGTTCAATGGCGCAGGTGTGTAGAAAGGCGTATAATGCGAATATAGGGATCGGCGTGACTGGAACCATGGGAAATGTGGATCCGGCAAATCCAGACGCTTCGATTCCGGGACAGGTATACTTTGCCATAGACATAGATGGCGATGTGGAAGAGTACTATGTGGAGCTTCCACCTCAGCCGACAAGGCTTGCGTACAAGCTTGCTGTGGCGGAGGAGATATATGAGGAGCTTATTAAGAGGCTGGACTGATAGAACGATTATCAAAGGAAGAATAAATGCTATATCTCATATCCGACATCCACGGAGATGTCATGTCATTCAGAAAAATGTTGAAAAAGATAAGCTTTGATCCAGCCGTGGACAACATGATAGTCATGGGAGACATATTTGACTGGAACGATGAGGGAATTTCTCTTCTTGAGTTTATGTCGGACTATCTTGTGGATGGTTCGATGCAGCTCATAAAGGGTAATCATGAACTGTTTGCCCAGATGTACATAGAGGGAAGCATGTCAGAGAGACAGTGGATCATATTCGGCGGTGGTGGAACAGTCAGAGATATCAAGAAGCTCAATGTGGATGATCAGATGAAACTGCATGGGTATCTGGCACATCTGCCACATTACACAGAGATACATTCGCCAAAGTACGGAGTTTGTGTTGTCACCCATCCGGGCATTCATTGTGGCTCGTATGTCAGAAACGCTGACAGGACGATCAATATTACCGAGTCTATTACGAATGCCGTGGGAAGAGATGAATACAGGTTTCTCATATCGCCGGATATCCACAATGTTCCGTTTTCGGATAAGAAGGCATTTGACAGGTATGTGTTCTGCGGACATGTGACGACGAACAGACTCAATGAAGATCATTCATATAACGCTTATGTGACATCATACTATACGGATCTCGACTGCGGAAATGGAGAGAGAAACAGGGGCGGAAAGCTGGCGTGCTATTGCGTGGACGACGACAGTATTTTTTATATATGAGATTTTTTTAAAATTAGGGGTTGATTTTTGAAAGAATATAGAGTATTTTATATTCAACAATTAAATGATACGAAATGGACAAAGGTGTTCTCAAGAAGGAGGACACCTTTCTCTTTTTTTGAGGATACGTTAAGGATTCATTTTTAATCAAGAAAAGGAGTAGTAATTATGATGAACAAAATTTCGGCCGTATTTGGCTCACACGTATTCTCAGATCAGGTCATGAGAGAGAGACTTCCAAAAGCAGTTTACAAGTCACTCAAGGCGACTATTGACAAGGGCGAGCCTCTCGATACATCAATCGCAGATTCAGTTGCAGCAGCCATGAAGGAATGGGCAATGGAGCTTGGTGCAACACATTATACACATTGGTTCCAGCCACTTACGGAGACAACAGCAGAGAAGCACGACTCATTCGTAAGCACAGTCGGTGATGGCGGTGTTATCCTCCAGTTCACAGGCAAGGAGCTCATTAAGTCAGAGCCGGATGCTTCATCATTCCCTTCAGGCGGTCTTCGTGAGACATGCGCAGCAAGAGGATATACAGCATGGGATTGTACATCACCTGCATTTGTAAAGACAACAGATGAGGGAACATGTATCCTCTGTATCCCGGCAGCATTCACATCATATACAGGAGAGTCACTTGACTACAAGACACCTCTTCTCCGTTCGATGGATGCCATCAGCAAGGAAGCCCTTAAGGCTCTTGCAATGTTCGGCAACACAACAGCCAAGAAGGTTACTTCATCAGTTGGTCCTGAGCAGGAGTACTTCCTGATAGATAAGAAGAAATTTGCAAAGAGAACAGATCTTAAGCTCTGCGGACGTACACTTTTCGGAGCAATGCCTCCAAAGGGACAGGAGCTTGATGATCAGTATTTCGCAGCGATCAAGGATAAGATCGCATCATACATGACAGAGTTGAACGAGGAGCTGTGGAAATACGGTATCCTTGCAAAGACACAGCACAATGAGGTTGCACCTGCACAGCATGAGCTTGCACCAATCTTCTCAACAACCAACATCGCCACAGATCAGAACCATCTGGTTATGGCAACCATGAAGAAGATCGCTGCAAAGCATGACCTTGAGTGCGTACTCCATGAGAAGCCATTTGCCGGTGTAAATGGTTCAGGTAAGCACAACAACTGGTCGATCTCAACAGACGAGGGCGAGAACCTCATCGATCCAGGCAAGCATCCTGAGACAAATCTTCAGTTCCAGTTCTTCCTGGCAGCAGTCCTGGCAGCAGTAGATAACAACGCTGAGCTTCTGAGACTTTCCGCTTCATCAGCAGGAAACGATCACAGACTTGGAGCTAACGAGGCACCTCCAGCAATCATCTCAGCATTCCTTGGAGAGCAGCTCCAGTCGATCGTTGAGCAGATCATCGAGAAGGGTGAGGCTACAGAGTCCCCAAAGGGCAAGACATATGTATCAGGTGCATCAACACTTCCTACATTTACAATGGATGCCACAGATAGAAACAGAACATCACCATTTGCGTTCACAGGTAACAAGTTCGAGTTCAGAATGGTTGGTTCAACACAGTCCATCGCATTCCCAATGATGGTACTCAATACAATAGTTGCAGATCAGATCAAGAAGATGACAGATGAGCTTGAGGGCGCTGACGATTTCGAGACAGCATGCAAGGCACTCATCAGAAGAGAACTCACAGCACATCAGAGAATCATCTTCAATGGCAATGGTTACTCAGATGAGTGGGTTGAGGAGGCAGCAAAGCGTGGTCTTCCAAATATTAAGTGCATGGTTGATGCTGTTCCTTATCTTGCAGCAGACAAGAGTGTTAAGATCTTTGAGAATCTTGGAGTTATGGATAAGGCAGAACTTGAGGCGAGAGCTGATGTAATGCTTGAGAACTATGCAAAGAAGATCAACATCGAGGCACTCACTATGATAGAGATGTCTAATGAGGAGATCATTCCTGCAGTTATGGAATATCAGGCAGAACTTGCAAAGGGTGCAGCTGAGATCAAGGCTCTCGGAATTGATCCTACAGTTCAGGTATCACTTCTGAACACCATCTCAGAGAAGCTCACAGAGCTCAAGAGCGCTACAGTAGCCCTTGAGGAGCTGGTTGTAAAGGCATCAGATTACGAGGGAGATACAGAGGCCTGGGCTAAGTATTTCCACAACACAGTATTTGCAGCATTTGACACAGTGAGAAAGCCTGCTGATGAACTTGAGAAGGAACTTCCAAAGACAGCTTGGCCATTCCCAACATACGAGCAGCTGTTATTCGAGCAGTAAAACATAGATTGAGTTTGCTAATCCTACTAAATTCTATATAAAATAGCTTAGAGGCATCCTGTCTGCGGTATCGCAGGCGGGGTGCTTTTTGCGCGTTATAATCCCGTCAAGCGCGCACATGCGAGAGCTTGCTCGCGGCATGTAGCGCATTTGACGGGATGACGCGACATGAACACGAAGGCCGATAGGCCGGAGTGTGAATGCCGCGTAGAATTGCGGGAGCACGAAGTGCGAAGCAATTCGGTATTAACGCGCAATGCGTGTGGAGGGGGGCAAGTGCGAAGCGGAGGAGCAGGCACCTCCGTCCCCACTTGCCCCCCTCCACAAATTCTGCTATTATATACAGATGTGTTGTGATGTATTTTTGCACCGGTCACGGCATAAACAGGATCATGTGTGTGGCGGATGCTGAAAGAATAGGAGCATAATTTGAAGAATTTATATATAGCAGAGAAGCCCAGCGTGGCGAGGCAGTTTGCCGACGTGCTGGGGGTGAAGGGCAATGCGGGAAATGGTTACCTAGAGTCGGATACAGCGGTTGTCACATGGTGTGTCGGACATCTGGTCACCATGAGCTACCCGGAGGTCTACGATCCGAATCTTAAGAAGTGGAGCCTTTCAACTATTCCATTTATTCCAACTGAATACAAATATGAAGTTCTTCCTGACACAAAGAAACAGTTCAATATCGTTGCGGGATTGCTTACCCGCGATGACATAGGCTGTATCTATGTGGCAACGGATTCAGGACGAGAGGGAGAATACATATACAGGCTTGTGGATTCAATGGCTCACGTAACCGGCAAGGAGAAACGCCGTGTGTGGATCGATTCACAGACCGAGGAGGAGATCCTCAGGGGAATCCGTGAGGCGAAGCCGCTCTCAGAGTACGACAGCCTCAGCGACGCAGCGTACCTTAGGGCCCAGGAGGACTACCTTATGGGTATCAACTTTTCAAGGGCGCTGTCGCTGAAGTTTTCAAATGTAGTCCAGAGGTATCTCGGCATGGACAGATGTGTCATAGCCGTGGGCCGTGTCATGACCTGTGTCCTCGGTATAATAGTGAAGAGAGAGCGTGAGATCAGGGAGTTTGTAAAGACTCCGTTCTACAGACTCGTTGCAAATGTGGGCGAGGAAGGACAGACATTTGATGCAGAATGGAAGTCAGTGAAGGGCACAAAGTATTTCGAGTCGCCTCTTCTGTATAAGGAGAATGGATTTAAAGAGAGACCCGCAGCGGAGCAGCTTCTGGCGGAGCTGAAGGCAGGGGAGCCCGAGGCTGTGGTTGAGGCAGTGGAACGCAAGAAAGAGAAGAAACAGCCTCCGATGCTGTATAATCTGGCGGAGCTTCAGAATGACTGTTCATCACTTTTCAAGATCAGTCCGTCCGATACCCTCAAGATAGTCCAGGAGCTCTACGAGAAGAAGCTGGTAACCTATCCGAGAACAGATGCCAGAGTGCTGTCAACGGCCGTGGCAAAGGAGATAGGACGGAACATATCGGGACTTAAGAATTTCCAGCCTGTGGCAGAATTTGCACAGGGGGCCATGGAGAGCGGCACATATAAGGGAATCGCAAAGACGAAATATGTGAACGATAAGCAGATCACCGACCACTACG
>NZ_JBEHVV010000038.1:4317-26719 GCF_040227395.1 Coprococcus sp. RTP21428st1_C9_RTP21428_210409 | reverse complement strand
GTTCTGGAGCACACCGAGCACTGTGAGGTGATAATCCCCCGGCTGCATATTCCAGTCATTTCTCTTCATAGTGCGTCCTGTAGGCTGCTTGTTCACATCGTAAATATCCCAGTATTCCATCTCTGCTTGTCCTCTTTCTGATTTTTATATTTGTTCTGCCCAGTAACATAATAAATGCTATTTTAAGTTTCTTCAACAATCATTCGAATTTTATGCATAATTATTTATTGCAGTTTACTATAAAACTTAAGCTGTGGTACAATTCAAACTGTTATCAAGAGATTTGACCAGCGCAGGCTGAAGGAGGAAGCATGAACGCTTATGAGGTATTTGCCAGTGTCTATGATGAACTGATGGACAACATTCCATATGATGACTGGTGCACATATATAATAGAAGTTTTGAGAAAATACGGAGTGGACGAAGGGCTCATATGTGAGCTTGGATGTGGCACCGGAGAGATAACGGAAAGGCTGGCGGACGCAGGATATGACATGATCGGTATCGACAATTCATATGAGATGCTTGAGGTGGCAAATGAGAAAAAGCTGGATACAGGACATGAATCCATCTTATATCTCATGCAGGACATGAGGGAGTTTGAGCTCTTCGGCACGGTGAATGCCATCGTGTGCGTGTGCGACAGCATCAACTATCTTACGGAGCTTGCCGACATAACCCACGTATTCAGGCTGGCAAATAACTATCTCGAATCAAAGGGCATATTTATCTGCGACTTCAAGACTCGCCACTATTTCAAGGATGTGGTTGCCGACAGCACCATAGCCGAGGACAGGGACGACGTGAGCTTTATCTGGGATAACTACTACGATACGGAAACCGATATAAATGAGCTGGCTCTCAGCCTGTTTCTCCCAGAATACCCAGAATCAGGCATTGAGCCGGATGATGAGTGTCCTCTATACAGGAAGTATCAGGAATTTCATTATCAGCGAGGCCTGACCCTTGATGACATGAGGAAATGCGTTGCTGACTCAGGCATGGAGCTCGTCGCCATGTACGATGCATTTACATGGCAGCCAGCCACAGATTCCAGTGAAAGGGTATACGTGATTGCAAGGGAGACACACCAAGATAACAAACACTATGAATAGGCTTGTCTTATCATCATTCATAATATAAAATGGTGAAGATTGTCCAATATATCATTATTATAATGCGATTATATATAGAGATAACCGGACAGATTTCAAAATGTAACAAAACTAATCAACATAGAATAGCGAGGTATACAACATGAGCGATCATATAATAAGAGGTATGGCGGCGAACAATCAGGTAAGATTCTTCGCCGGAACAACAAGAGATATCGTGGAGACTGCAAGATCTATCCACAACACAAGCCCTGTGGCTACAGCCGCACTTGGAAGACTGCTCACAGCAGGAGCACTTATGGGAGCACAGTGCAAGAACGAGTCCGACGTACTCACACTGCAGATCCAGTGCAACGGACCGATCGGAGGACTTACCGTAACTGCAGACGCACATTCAAGAGTCAAGGGATATGTCAACAATCCAAACGTTATCCTTCACGCAAATGACAAGGGTAAGCTGGATGTTGCCAAGGCTCTTGATCTTGGTGTACTTTCAGTTATCAAGGATATCGGTCTCAAGGAGCCTTATGTCGGTCAGACACAGCTCGTGTCCGGTGAGATCGCCGAAGATCTTACTTATTACTTTGCGACATCTGAGCAGATTCCTACATCTGTTGCCCTTGGTGTTCTCATGGAGAAGGACAACACCGTCAAACAGGCAGGCGGCTTCATCATCCAGCTCATGCCATTTGCATCGGATGAGCTCATCGATGTCCTTGAGAAGAGACTTAACGAGTTCTCTTCTATCACCAGTCTCCTCGATGCGGGCAAGACTCCTCTTGACATCATCAAGGATGTATTTGAAGGATATGACGTTGTAGTGACCGATGAGTTGCCTACCGAGTGGCACTGCAACTGCAGCAAGGAGAGATACTACAATGCGGTACTCAGCCTTGGCAAAAAAGAGATCGCAAGTCTTCTTGAAGAGGGCGAGCCTATAGAGGTCAACTGCCAGTTCTGCAACTCTCATTACAAGTTCTCACCTGACGAACTCAAAGAGATGCTGCTCAAAGCGGCTGCAAAATAATCATTTTTCCGCCATTTGCCCTCATTTTTACAACATTTTTGTATATTATAATTATTGCATTGGTTTTTTCACTATGCTAGAATGTTAACCGTTGTAAAGTAGACTAAATTTGAAAGAAAGAGTGAAAATTATGAAGATAACAAGAGATGATATCAGAAATGTGGCTATCATCGCCCACGTTGACCACGGTAAAACAACACTTGTAGACGAGCTCTTAAAGCAGAGCGGTGTGTTCCGTGACAATCAGGAGGTCGCTGAGCGTGTCATGGATTCCAACGATATCGAGCGTGAAAGAGGAATCACTATCCTCTCCAAGAATACTGCCGTAACATATGGAAGCACCAAGATCAACATCATTGATACTCCGGGTCATGCAGACTTCGGCGGTGAGGTTGAGCGAGTTCTTAAGATGGTAAACGGAGTAATCCTCGTTGTTGATGCATTTGAGGGTCCTATGCCACAGACCAAGTTCGTTCTGAAGAAGGCTCTTGAGCTTAATCTTGCAGTTATCGTATGTGTAAATAAATGTGATCGTCCTGAGGCACGTCCTGACGAGGTAGTTGACGAAGTTCTTGAGCTCCTCATCGAGCTCGATGCAAATGAGGATCAGCTTGACTGCCCATTTGTATTTGCTTCTGCCAAGTCCGGTTATGCAACACTTGACTCATCCAAGCCAGGCACAGACATGAAGCCTCTGTTCGACACTATAATTGATTACATTCCTGCTCCTACAGGCGATCCTGAGGCAGGTGTACAGATGCTTGTCAGCACAATCGACTACAACGAGTACGTTGGACGTATCGGTGTCGGCAAGGTCGACAATGGTGTCCTCAAGGTAAATGAGGATCTTGTCATAGTAAATGAGCATGCCCCGGACAAGCTCGAGAGGGTTCGTATCGGAAAGCTTTTCGAGTATGAGGGTCTTAACAAGATAGAGGTTAAGGAAGCACAGATAGGTTCTATCGTTGCTGTTTCAGGCATCGCAGATGTACAGATAGGTGATACTCTCTGCTCCCCTGAGAATCCTGACCCAATTCCTTTCCAGAAGATTTCTGAGCCAACCATCGCCATGACATTCATGGTAAATGACTCTCCTCTCGCAGGCAAGGAAGGTAAGTTCGTAACATCAAGACATCTCCGTGAGAGACTTTTCAGAGAGCTGAACACAGATGTCAGCCTCCGAGTTGAGGAGACTGACACAACTGAGGCTTTCAAGGTTTCAGGCCGTGGTGAGCTTCACCTGTCAGTCCTCATCGAGAACATGAGACGTGAAGGTTATGAATTTGCAGTAAGTAAGGCTGAGGTTATCTACAAGGAAGATGAGCTCGGACATAAGCTTGAGCCATTTGAGATCGCTTATATAGATGTTCCTGACGAATTTGCAGGTACTATCATCAACATGCTGAACCAGAGAAAGGGTGAGCTTCAGGGAATGGCTCCTACAGGAAATGGAACCACAAGACTTGAGTTCTCTGTTCCATCCCGTGGACTTATCGGATTCCGTGGTGACTTCATGACAGCTACCAAGGGTACAGGTATCATCAACACAACATTTGACGAGTATCTTCCATACAAGGGTGACATGAGCTACCGTTCAAAGGGATCACTCATCGCATTCGAGTCAGGTACTTCGATCACATATGGTCTTTTCAACGCACAGGAGCGTGGAACACTGTTCATCGGACCTGGTGAGCAGGTTTACGCCGGTATGGTTGTAGGTGAGAATCCTCGTGCTGAGGACATGGAGGTCAATGTCTGCAAGAAGAAGCAGCTTACCAACACACGTTCTTCAGGATCAGATGATGCTCTCAAGCTTTCACCTCCAAAGGTGATGAGTCTTGAGCAGGCTCTTGACTTCATCGACACTGATGAGCTTCTGGAGATCACACCAAAGTCATTCAGAATCCGTAAGAAGATTCTTGACCATACTCTCCGTTACAGAGCCAACAGGAAATAAGGACGGACGAAAAGTCCTTTGAGATAGTGAAGCCCGTACCCTGTAAGGATGTGGATCCATCACGGGATATACAACAAAAGCAGAGACAGTTCACACATTCTTTGTGTTTTGTGTGAGTTGTCTCTGCTTTTTTTGTGCGTAAAACTGTATCTTTTTTGCTTATTTTCCTCTGAATGATACAACTTTTCTGTTTTTTGTATCTTTCTGGCTTTTTCTTTATGTTTGCGATAATTTTGTGACCTTTTACCTCCTTGTCACGGCGTCTATTGGTCTTAGTTTTGAGGCCCATCTTGCTGGGAAATAGCCTGCTGCCACTCCGAGGATCACGGAGCCGAGGACTCCGGCCAGTGCAAGCCACCATGGGATCATGGCTATCTGGGTTCCTTTTGCAAGGTTGAACATGGAGACGGCGGCTTTATTCACCACTATTCTCACTCCGTAGGAGGATAATACTCCGAGGACGCCTCCGACAAGTCCTATCACTGCGGCCTCCATGAGGAACAGAAGTCTGAGCTCGTCTATGTCGCAGCCGAGGACCTTCAATATACCGATCTCGTTTACCCGGTCGAATACAGAGGTCGTCATGGTGTTGCTTATTCCTATGACAGCCACAATAAGTGCTATCATTCCGATTCCGCCGAGAAGAAGCTGTATCATCTTGAGGTACTTCTGTATCGTGTCCAGATATTCCTTGGAATTCTCTGTCTGATACCCCATGTCCTGAAGCTTTTTTACCATCGCATCGACGTTATTTATATCATCTACGATCACCACCGCTGATGTGTAGACAAATTCACGGTAGCTGTTGCCATTGCCATCCACCGGCTGACCGTAAAGCTTGCCATCGGCGCTGACCTTTCTGAGCAGGCTTTTCAGTGAATCCATATCACAGTATATCGTCTGAGACTTCTCGCTGTAGCTGTCAGAGATGTCCAGCGATTCGTCAGACTCTTCATCCTGAACTGCACTGTCATAAGAAGTGTCAGCAGAAGCATTGTCAGAGCTGTTATCCGTATCTCCATCAGATAAAACCCCGGCGAGTTTCAGTTTGAATATCCTGTCACTTTCACCGCTCCATCCGACGGTCGTGTCAAATCTCTTTCCGACAAGGGATGCAATACTCTTCTTCTCTCTCTTCTCGTAACTGTCAAATGTCTTTTGATTGAAGAACATTTTGCCCACACTGCCGCCCGAGATCAGTTCAGGTGTCCCATGTGAAGAATTGCTGTTTTCCCCATAGGCCAGACTCCAGCCATCAAGCTCATTTCCCGGCACACCCACAAGATTGCCAAAGTATTCATACTCCCCATACTTCATACTCACAGGCACCTCATACAGAGGATAACAACCATCCACATTTGCAAGATCTGTCAATGTAGATATCGTTCTGTCCGTTATCATTCGATCCTTATGCTTACTTCCGGTCTCACTGTATAACGTTATCTGGTTGACACTTCCACTTGCAACCGCAGAATCTATCATCTCGTTCTTGACTCCGATTCCCACAGCCAGAAGTGCTACAACCGATATAACACCTATCATCACGCCGAGAACGGTGAGAAATGTTCTGATCTTTCTTCTCTTCATATTCATAAGACACAAATGCCATATCCACCCCATACAATCCATCTCCTTATAAACTCTCTCCCCGTGACCGGAATCTAAAGTTCATCAAGAATCTCCTTTTTTCTCCTGTGCTTTCTTATCGCACATATACAGAACAGAGCTATCACTATAACCACAGCAATTACACCATATAACACCTTTTTATCACTGCTTTTTGTGCTGTCCTTTATCTTCTCTACATTGTCATACACCGGAGATTCCACAGTCGCCTTGAAATTCCCCTCAATCGTCGTCTCATTCCCCTCTTTGTCCTCATATGTAACTATCACCTTTGACATATCACCGCTCGCAGCAGTCGTCGCCACGGCATTCGTGAGGATATCTATGCTTCCGCTCTTTCCAGACTCTATATTGCCTATATACGTCTCAATCTCCTCCACACTTCCCAACAAGCAATTTTCAACCGACGCACCGCAGGACGGGAGGGCGAAAATACGGAAAAGGGTACTCTTTTCCTATGCTTGCTAAGAAAGTTTTTTCCTCACTTATCACTACAACGGAACTCCCAGTATGCCAAAAAGCGCAAAAGAAAAACGCCGCAATTCTGCGACGCTTCATTCACTTTATGCAGACAAAAACGAGGGAACTTTATTCCCCCGTCCTGTCATTGTTGGCTTCCTCTATGCCTTTTGCAGTAGCAGACATGATTTTTAAGTCTGTTTCGCTCATTGTGTCAAGCATGGTATCGAGCTGACGGCGGCGTGTGGACTTCTCTTGTTCCCGTTCCGGGAAAAAGAACTGGTCTACTGATACGTCAAGCAGGGTTACAAGCTCATATAAAATCTGTAAACTTGGGTGCTGCCCGCTGTTTTCAATGGACGCGATATACCGGGGCGCAATATTCAGTGTGTCGGCTAACTGATTGCGTGATATTCCCTTTGCTTTTCTTGCTGCTTTAATGGCTTGCCCGAAAGCCTTAAAATCATACTTCACTTTATCCTGCTTCATATTTTTCACCCTATTACATTTTACTGTTCCTCTTTTCTTTGAGATATGATTACACATATCATAGTATTGATGGTAATAGAGCATAAAACATGCAGAGTAAGGTTGCTACAACTCATATTGCCATATATAATATCTAATGACATCGAAAATTAAAGAAATTGATTAGAAATAGATTTTTGTTTGATAATCTTAAATCAGATATTCACAATGGAGGCACATTTATGTCGCAGAGTATTTTAATTGTAGACGATGAAAAAGAAATTGTATCAATGCTGTATTGCTATTTCAGCAAACTTGGATATACGGTATATACTGCAACAGCAGGAAATGCTGCATTAAAAGAAGTAGAAAAAAAACCTGACATTATTTTGTTAGACGTTAATATGCCAGATATTGATGGATTTACTGTTTGTGAAAGAATACGGGATTATGTTTCATGCCCTATAATTTTTTTAACAGCACGCATTGAAGATAGTGATAAAATAAAAGGATTTTCTATTGGCGCAGACGACTATGTAATAAAACCATTTTCTGTTGATGAATTAGAAGCTCGCATTGCAGCACATCTTCGCAGAGAAAAAAGACACAATACATCTTCAAAGGTGCAATTTGATGAAGATATGGTTATAGATTATTCCTCACGTATTGTGTTTTATCATAATAAGGATATAGCTTTTACCAAAAAGGAATTTGATATAATATCTTTCCTTTCACAAAACAAAGGAATTGTTTTTGACCGGGAAACTATTTATGAAAAAGTTTGGGGATTAGACGGCATTGGTGATAATACAGTTGTTACAGAACATATCAGACGTATTAGGGCAAAATTTTTATCTTTAGGCGATAGACCTTACATTGAAACTGTTTGGGGGTGCGGATATAAATAGAAAAATTAAAGAGAAGCAGATGGTTCAATCGGTTAAATAGCATGAGTATTAGGATGTCCTTTGTTCTTTATGCTTTGTTTTCATTGTTGATTGGAATAATTATTTGTATACTTTTAATTTCAATGGTTGACAAATACAGAATAAATTTGAACTATAAGTATGAAAATATGTCAACAAGGTATGATATACCGGAAAATGGTTCATTTACCGCCGCTTATAGTAATGACCAAACAAAATACACAATATTTGATACGAAAGGAAACGAGATATGCAAGTTCAATGTTGATTATCAAAAAGAACGCCCAGTACACGAATATGTCTATCCGAACCATGTTTCATATATCGAAGTTTCACCTAATTTTACAAACCGGGATAGGCTTATTGACAGTGTTTTAGGTTCATTAAATGTTGCAATTATTCCTATCGTATTATCTATTAATATGATATGTTGTGTAACATTTTTTTATAAAAAAAAATATCGAAACCTATTAAGCTATTAACTAATGCGTATCATAAAATTGAAGCAAATGACTTAGATTTTACGTTATCATATCCATTAAATGATGAAATGGGAAAACTCTGTCATGCCTTTGAAAAAATGAAAGACTGTTTGGCGAAAAATAATGAAACTATGTTTCGACAATTTGCTGAACAGCGCCGTCTAAACGCTGCTTTTTCACATGACTTACGCACTCCTTTGACTTTACTAAAGGGTCATGCTACTATGCTGCTTTCCTTTATTCCCAAAGGCTTAGTATCACAAGAAGAAATATTAGATGAAATATCAGTAATGTCAAAAAATGTTTCACGTCTTGAAAAATATGTAAATGCTATGACGAACTTATATAGGTTAGAGGATATTGATATTCCACGGCAACAGATTACATTTCATGCACTTATTGATAATTTTAATAACACAGCAGAAGCACTTTGTTATGACAAACATTTTTCAATTACTACAAGCGGTGATAATATAACCTTGTTTATCAATTTAAATACAGTCATGCAGATTTATGAAAATTTACTCTCTAATAGTATTAGATACGCAAAAAGTGATATTGCTATTAGCGCAGTAATAGAGAATAATAATTTAGTTATATCTGTTTCAGATGATGGTTGCGGGTTTAAAAATATTGATATTGAAAAAGCGACATTACCATTTTATAAATCATCGAAAGATATATCTACTGAACATTTTGGATTAGGGCTGAATATTAGTAAGATTTTAAGTGAAAGACATGGCGGAAATATCCAAATTGCTAATAATGAAGCAGGGGGAGCATGTGTTACAGTAAAAATAAATTGCAATGAAAGTTGATTGAAAATAGACATTTTATTGCTATTATAAATTTAAAAGAAAGGAGATAAGGACAAATGAAAAAAATAATATGTATGTTTCTAAACTTATCGTTATTGGTGTGTATTGTTGGGTGCAGTCAAGCAAAGGACAGTGATAACCATGTAGTACAAGATTATTCCGAAGAATATGAGGTTTCTCCTTATGGAAGTGAAGAAGCACTTGACACTTTGGGTGATTTGAAGATTTCAATGAGTACAGAAAAGGATTTAGATTTGAAGCACCTTTCATTTCTAATAGAAAATACTTCTGATAAAGAATACCGATATTCACCAAATTATTTTGAAATAGAAGCTGAACAATCCGGCACTTGGTATCAACTTAAACAGCTTGATGACCCCTCAAAGAGCAATGAAAAGGATTGTTTTATTAAGCCTAACGAACGATTAACATTAGAAATTGATGTTAAAAGTTTTTATGGAGAATTGCCTGCTGGACACTATCGTTTGATTAAACAATTTGCGTTCTTTGAAAGTGAAAGAGATTGGGATTACGATACATATAATTTATCTTGCGAATTTACGATAAGGTAAAAATTCTCTACTTCATAAGCATGAAATAAAAAAAACGCTTATGAAGTAGAAAGTTCGACTCAGAACTTTTGAAAAGATAGCCAAAAATTACTTTGTGATTTCAGAATAAACATCATGGACTTTTCACACATGTTTTCTTTTTTCTACATCTCTTCGTTTATGATAACACTCTTTATACCTGAGACACTGTTAAGTGCGTTCAGTATACCCGTTACCGCCATGTTGCTATTTTCTTCTGATACACCGCCAAGGTCAAGGTATATCATTATCTGGTCTTCACCCTTATATATATCAATATACCCCATATAGTTTTCTTCATCACCATTTTGTGAAGAATAACCCTACATCACCTGCTGGATCTCTTCAGCTTTCTCATCTGTCACACCGCCGTCAAAATACACACTATATAAAAAGCTCTCTCCGTCAAATCCTGCAACATGTGCCTCGTAGTTCAGGTCAAGCTGATCTATCCCCAATATACTGTCAAAGTCGAATTCTCCGTCTTCTCCAAATCCATATTCTCCATAATTTTCTGCCATAGCATCATCCATATTATCTGCCATTTCACTATTCCCCTCTATCTCATTTTCTTTCTCTGCAACCTCCGTCTCATCCTGTTCTTCCGCTGCAGCATCCTCAGGACTTCTCTCAAACCTCGCATATCCGCTGTCATATTTCAGATAAATGACATTCTTCTCAGTTGTGCTGATATATATTTCCTGTCCAGCTTCAAGATCCACGCCTGCTGCCGCAAAATTCTCTGCAGGATAGTCTTTGCTGTCGACCTTTTTTATCGTTCCCGCGATTTCGTATCCTTCCGGCAATTTCTCATCTCTTCCGGTTGCATTGTAATAATAGATATACCCATCATACATAACCTGTGGCTGCTCTATCATTCCGCTTTCCACACCGGTCGAGGTCTCCACGCCATTTGTTCCTGAAACATTTCCCTCAGAACTACCGCAGGCAGTACATGCCATAATCGAAAGCGCCGCAGCACATATAAATATTTCTTTTCGTATCCCCATACAATTTTCCCCTTTTTAATACTTATTTATGGATGTTATTGTAAACCAGCTAACTGTATGTCCATATTAACATGGCTTTCCCAGCTCTGCAACATACATATTATTAAAGTTGTCACCATATGCTCACTTCCGTCCATCCATATCCTCATCCCGGACATATCTCGCATTGAACTCCATATTGATCTCACGGAGCTCCTTCTTCCCATCAATATAATCCTGGTACATCTCTGTGATACCGCACATGCATCCATCGCAGTAAGCATCTATATTTCCCAGAGAATCGGCAACTATCTGCTCTCGTTCTTCCCTAGTTGTGTCCTTTATAAGAAAACCTGCCATCGTCAAAAGCCTCCTCTTACAATTCTCATAAAAACAATTAAAACCGTTTTTATGCACAAGTACATGTCAAAAAAACAGGCACTTGTAGTTCTTGATACATAAGATATGAAACATATATACAAACGATAATGAAAGTGACTGATCTTCAGCGCTTACTGCTGCTGCGAAGACCGCACCGCTCTTATCGCGGTTTTCGCAGCATGCAAATGTAAGCAAGCTGAAGTGAAGGTAACTGAATGTGTTTGTATATATGTTTTCATATCCATATCTCGAACTACAAGTGCCGTCCGGCCTTTTTACTGTCTGACCTTAATGTGAACCTCACGGAGCTGCTGCTCTGTAACCTCTCCAGGTGCTCCACACATAAGATCCTGTGCATTTCCATTCATTGGGAATGGGATGATCTCTCTGATATTATCCTCGTTTCTGAGAAGCATGATCATTCTGTCCACACCAGGAGCCATACCTGCATGAGGTGGTGCTCCGAACTGGAATGCATTGTAGAGTGCTCCGAACTTCTCCTTCAGATCATCCTCTGTGTATCCTGCGATCTCAAATGCCTTAACCATGATCTTCATGTCGTGGTTTCTTACGGCGCCTGATGAAAGCTCGATACCGTTGCAGACGATATCGTACTGGTAAGCCAGGATATCAAGTGGATCCTTCTCATTTAACGCCTCAAGTCCGCCCTGTGGCATTGAGAACGGATTGTGAGTGAAGATGATCTTCTTGCTCTCCTTGTCGTACTCGTACATTGGGAAGTCATTTATATAGCAGAAACGGAATGCGTTCTTCTCGTTGAGATCAAGTCTGTTACCAAGCTCAACTCTGATCTGTCCTGCAAATGACGCTGCAAGCTCCTCCACGTCTGCGATGAAGAAAATAGTATCTCCAGGCTGAAGGCCTGCAAGCTCTGCGATCTCACCCTTCATATCATCAGGAATGAACTTGTCGATAGGTCCCTTGTATGACATATCCTCAAGTATCTCCAGATATCCAAGGCCGCCCATGCCGATGCTCTGTGCAAACTTGAGCATCTTCTCATGCTGTCCCTTTGAAAGCTTCTTGTGTACATTGATGGCACGTACCGTCTTGCCGTGGAATGGCTTGAATGTACATCTCTGGAAGAAATCTGTAAGATCTATTATTCTAAGTGGGTTTCTGAGGTCAGGCTTATCCGTACCGAACTCAAGCATAGCCTGCTTGTAGCTGATGATCGGATATGGAGCCTGTGTAACAACTGCGCCCTCAGGTGCAAACTTCTCAAATGTTGCTGAGAGGACTTCCTCTCCAATCTTGAATACGTCCTCCTGTGTTGCAAAACTCATCTCAAAGTCGAGCTGGTAGAACTCTCCTGGTGAACGGTCTGCTCTCGCATCCTCATCTCTGAAACAAGGAGCTATCTGGAAGTATTTGTCAAATCCTGATACCATGAGGAGCTGCTTGTACTGCTGTGGTGCCTGTGGAAGTGCATAGAACTTGCCCTTGAACTTTCTTGATGGCACGATGTAATCTCTTGCGCCCTCAGGTGACGAAGCGCAGAGGATAGGTGTCTGGATCTCAAGGAATCCCATCTCAGTCATCTTCTGACGAAGGTAGCTGATGACCTGACTTCTGAATATCATGTTGTCCTTAACCTTCTTGTTTCTGAGGTCAAGATATCTGTACTTGAGTCTCACATCCTCACGTGTCTCCTTGGATGTCTGGATCTCAAATGGAATCTGCTTGTATACCTTACCGAGTATCTCTACAGTCTTCGCCTCAAGCTCGATAGTACCTGTAGGGATCTTAGGGTTGTATGTCTCCTCATCTCTGTGTTCAATGATACCCTCGATTGATACACAGTCCTCCTTTGTTATTCCGTCAAGAAGTGATGTGTCTCTCATTACTACCTGGAGCACGCCATACATATCACGCAGATCGATAAATGATACTCCACCATGGTCACGGATATTCTCTACCCATCCGGCAACCTTAAGTGTCTGTCCCACATCGCCCTCAGTGATCTCGTTCATTGTTCTGTTACGATAAATGTTCTCGATTGTCATCTGTTCTCTCCTTTTCTTTACTATTTGCCTGTGGCTTTATGTCCACTTTGGCTTTTTCAGGATTACGCACTGGCTGTTATTTCTCTTGCAAATAGAAAAAGCTTATGTTCATCCTGAATCAGATGCACATATATATATGCAAATATTCAGGACGAACATAAGCTCTCTCAAACTACCTGTCGGTTACTTGTCTGCTTTAATGTCCGCGGTACCACCTGATTTACCGTTACACGATCTTCGTATATTCAAAGCATCGCGTCCCAGTCCCTCTCAGTCACCTTGCTCATGACCTCTCTGCGTATCGTGCAGCTACGGCTCCCCTACTCGACATAAAACACGTATCCCGCTATGGGCTATATCTTTCAGCTTGCGGCTGGTAAAGTGTTATTCACATATATTCACTCCGCCGGACTCCCACCACCACCGGCTCTCTGTGGGCGATAATCTATGCTACTTCTCTTCGTCATTGCCTTATATATGGCGTCAGCACATATCTGACGCCACATTATTATATTCTAGTGATTCAAGTTCTGTCAACTATATTTATGTATATTTCCACCATCATCCCACAATCTCTGCACCAAACGGCATGAGCGACAGTTTGGCGATCTTAAAGAACTGAAGCCCAAATGGAATTCCGACTATCGTTATGCAAAGCAGCAGCCCCAGGCAGGCATTCTCTACCGCCATAGGTATTCCGCAGCAGAGCAGCCATATGATATTCGCGATCAGCGAGCCAGCCCCGCCTCCATACACTATCTCTTTTCCAAATGGAAAGAATGCAAGTCCTGCAAACTTAAAGCACTGCATCCCAATCGGAATCCCTATTATCGTTATACAGCACAGCACCCCGCTTGCCACCCACGAAAGTCCGCTCAATATTCCGCCACATAAAAACCATATACAATTTCCAAGACATCCCATGATATCATCTCCTAATCATCAAAACACAACTAACATATAGTAATCCAAGCATACACTCATACAATACACCCCATCATACTAAATTCATTTCATCTGCACAGTGCAGCCAGCATCCTGACTGCCGCCTCATACTCACCATTATCTCTAGTCTTCCGGATCTTCTTAAGAGCCCTCTCAGCTCCCTCCACATCATAAAACAGCCTCGACCAGTAAGCCCACAGCTCCTTCATCTTGAACATCGTGTTGCCCCTGCCCACATCCGACTCACAGTAATTCCTGTAAAGTTCATCGTGGAATATGAAGAATCTGTTCCAGTCATATGTACTGTCGCCACACTCTTCTTTTATCCGCTCCGCCAGACAAGGATCAGCTATTATCCCCCTGCCTATCATAACCTTACTTATATCAGGAAAATCGCCCGTGAACCTGTCATAATCCGCCACACTGTTTATATCTCCGTTGTAGCACACTGTGTCTGGTCTTCCATATGAAGCCACACCTTCGGCAAACACTTCCATGTTTGGCGTATTCTTGTAGAAATCCGTCTGTATTCTCGGATGTATGATCAGCTCACTTATCGGATACTTCTTATATATTTCTATGATATCCTCAAACTCCACAGAACTGTCTCTTCCTATTCTGGTCTTTATAGACACATCCATCACGTCGGCGGCAAATACTTCATATAAGAAGTTGTCAAGCCTCTCCGTATCGTATATCAAACCCGAGCCTTTATACTTCGTGACAACAGTTTTTGACGGACAGCCGAGATTGATATTCACCTCGTTATATCCAAGCTCCTTCAGGAACTTTGCGGCCTTCACAAATCCCTCGCCGCTGTTGGTCAGAAGCTGCGGCACCACATTTATCCCCTGATTGTTTTCCGGCAGCACATCCCTTAGTTCCCTGTTTCTGAGAGGACGTCCCTTCGCCGGGGCAATGAACGGCATAAAGTATTTGTCAACGCCGCCGAAATATTTGTGATGTGCATTTCTGTATATGTATCCTGTTATCCCCTCCATCGGGGCAAGATATATCAAATCATCCCTGTTGTTCATCCATCATTCTCCCATTAAATCCGTAAACCCGGTATAAATATCCTGCAATGACATTCCTTATGACAAAAATATAGAGGCCTTCATCACTCACATGACAAATGCCTCTACATTATAAACTATATTGTTCTATTTGAACAGATTTGTAACAAACTGTACAAAGTCAATTCCAAACGACTGGAGAAGCAGCAATGCAAGCAGTATTGGTGCCACAAACTTTACCATGACAATATAGAGCTTCTTTCTTCCAAACTTCTCGCCATTTCTTGTAACCTCGTCTATAACCGTCTTAGGCTTCACTACCCAGCCGATAAGTATACATGACAGGATAGCCACAAGCGGCATGAAGATGTTGTTACTCAGGTAATCCATCACATCGAGGATCTGGGCTGTAGCTCCATTTGGAAGCTTGAGCTCAAAGTACCATATGTTGTAACCGAAACATACGACCAACATTCCGACAACCGCATATACAGTTGTTATGACCGCACTCTTCTTTCTCGTGAGATGGAACTTATCCATAAGTCCTGACACTATCGCTTCCATGACCGATACTGAGGATGTGATCGCCGCAAATGTAACCATGATGAAGAACAGGGCTCCGATGACTGTTCCGACCTTACCCATGGCATTGAATACCTTTGGCAGAGATATGAACATAAGTCCAGGGCCCGCTGACATGCCTTCCGTTCCAGAGAACACATACACCGCAGGGACTATCATCAGACCAGCAAGGAAAGCCACTGCCGTGTCAAATATCTCTATCTGATTGATCGACTTCATAAGGTTAACATCCTTCTTAACATATGAGCCATACGCAACCATGATACCCATAGCGACACTTATCGAGAAGAAGAGCTGTCCCATGGCATCCATTACAACCATGAATATATCCCTGAATGTCATTCCCTTAAAATCAGGAATCAAATATACCTTCAGTCCATCAATTCCTGTTCTGATTGTACCATCATCACCGGTATGCTTGATCGTCAGTGAATAGATTGAAATTCCAATTATAAGAATTACCAATATCGGCATGAGCACCTTGCTAAACTTCTCTATTCCCTTTTCAACACCACAGAATACGACAACGCCTGTGGCCGTAAGGAATATAAGTGCAAATACTATAGGCGCAGTCTGGGCTGTTATAAAACCGGTGAAATAACCGTCACCAGTGGCAGCCTCTGTCTGACCTGTAAAATATGCGGTCATATACTTCAGGACCCATCCTCCGATAGTACAGTAATATGGAAGGATTATAACCGGTACGATCCACGCCAGACCGCCAAGCCATTTCCACTTCTTATGTATAAGACCATAAGCTGTGAGCGGTCCCTGCCGAGTCTTTCTTCCTATTGCAATATCTGTTGTGAGCAGTGTGAATCCAAATGTAAGCGCAAGTATTATATACACAAGTATAAACACACCACCGTTGTCCTTTGCCGCAAGATATGGGAACCTCCATATATTTCCAAGTCCTACCGCACTTCCCGCTGCTGCCATAACAAAGCCCAGCGTCCCCGTAAAATTACTTCTTTCCTTCTTATTCATAATCGCCCTTTCTGTTTTTGCTTTTATTTTTTGCTATCCAGTCCCCTGTCTGAACAGTTACTTTTCATTTTTGCCTTCAGTTTTGCCGATGCCGCAAAGTATGCGCGACATCTCGCAGGATAATTTCGGAATGCGCCATATATATTGTATAAATAAAATCCATACGTCAGGAATTTACCGGCAGGTCCTATCTTGTCCTTCAAGGTCTTCGGGTATCTCTTTCCGCCAACCTCGGGATGATTGCCGTCATTTATATAATTTATCAGATCATCCTCCGAATGTATATGATCCGGAAGATATGTACCTGCAAGTCCGACACAGTTCTCCTTATGGGCATCGCTTCCACCGAAAACAGGTATATCATAGTATGACGCAAGCCTTCTGGCCATCTTATTCCTCTTGACTGATTCACAGCAATTATATCCCTCTATGAAGTCAAAATGCTGTGCATATAGTCTGTGCTCTATCATGCCAAGCCTTCTCGTGCTGCCAAAGCTCATGAACTTCTCGCCAAATGGATGAGCTGGGCCAAGTATACCGCCGCACTCGTGCACAAGCCATATCACCCTGATAAGCGCCATGCCCCTGTGTTCAAACAGGTCGTACACCTCCTCAGGTGTATCTGATGGCAATACGATAAGGAAATGTCCATAGTCAAACGTATCATACTCAATACCTCTGAGCACAGTGAAATCCTTCACCTTATCTTTCTGCCTTAAGTACGCTTTGTATCCGGAATATGAATCATGGTCTGTGACCAGCATTCCGTGAAAACCACGCTGCTTTAACAGATCAATATAATCAAGAATCTTTACTTTGGCATCGGGTGATCCCTCAGCCGTATGACAATGCATGTCAAATCTTACTCTGTTCATGTGACCATCTCCTCTGATTATCCATCATGACATACAATCTAATACTCTGCTCCGTTTCCAAGCCATGTTATCTGTGAAAATGGGAAATACACAAATTCTGCTTTGGCAAGTATTTTGTCACGCTTCACATAGGTATTCTCCCAAAGTCTGGCATCCGCTGAGTTTGGTCTGTTGTCTCCCAGCATAAAGTAACAGTCCTCAGGAACCTGATACGGTCCAAACGATCTTACGTCAGTCCTTGCCTCATCACTCAGATAATCCTCCTTGAGCGGAGTATCACTTCCATTTATATATACCTTACCATCTATGATCTCCACGGTCTCACCCGGCAGTCCTATGATTCTCTTGATATATACCTGGGACTCATCGTCCGGCCACTTG
This sequence comes from Coprococcus sp. RTP21428st1_C9_RTP21428_210409, assembly GCF_040227395.1. Taxonomy (NCBI): domain Bacteria; kingdom Bacillati; phylum Bacillota; class Clostridia; order Lachnospirales; family Lachnospiraceae; genus Coprococcus; species Coprococcus sp. RTP21428st1_C9_RTP21428_210409. Next base: position 9,068 of record NZ_JBEHVV010000038.1, on the reverse strand, counting down.
AATATGGCTATATCGCCACGCTCAGGATCAGAGAACTTATATGTAAGCCTGCTTCCTATTATATTGTCTCCAAGCTGTATTGTCTCAAGCATGGAACCAGTAGGTACATTACAGTTTAATATCACAAATCGTCCCAGCAGAAATGCCAGTACGGCGGCCACAACTACTATCACTATACAATCAATCACATCCTGCTTATAATCACGTTTTATATCTCTGCGCCTTATCCTCATCTGATGCCAGACGACACCGCCATGCTCAGATTCACTCACGCCCTCATCCACAAAACCAAATTGTTCGTAGAATGGGATCATGTTCTCTTTACATGTGAGGACGACTCCGTCGAGTTTACATTTGACCGTCTCCTGAAGAACCTCATGCATTATCTTCGCCGCATATCCATTGTGCTGATAGTCCGGCAGAGTTGACACGCCGAATATCATAAGCCAGCGACCCTTCTTGTCGTAGAAGTCCTCGCCCGTATACATGGCATCGCTCAAATCCTTCTCATTAGTAGTAATGCCATTTATACCTGCTATTATTCGTCCGTCCTTCTTGAGCACCCAGAAAGTTTCTCTGTGCGCCTTCAGTCTTCGCTCTATAGACTCCCGGCTTGCTGCCTCAGCCTCAGAAAATGTCTCCTGCTCAAGCATCACAAGCTGGTCAAGATCTTTTTTACCTGGATTGTTTACCTTCATAAATATCCAAACACCTCTTTTCTAAGACACCTATTCTCCATTATCTCACATAACAGAACGGTGTCAAGAAAAAAGGATGCATATCTGACAGATATGCATCCTCTTATCTGAAATCATCTATGCAAATTTCTATTACTCTACACTGTAGTTAGGAGCTTCCTTTGTGATATGGATATCATGTGGATGGCTCTCCTTGAGTGAAGCTGCTGAAATCTTGACGAACTCTGCCTTCTCATGAAGCTCTGCAATGTTCTTTGCTCCGCAGTAACCCATACCTGAACGAAGTCCACCGATGAGCTGGAATACTGTATCCTCAAGTGATCCCTTGTATGCCACACGGCCCTCAACGCCCTCTGGAACAAGCTTTCTTGCGTTCTCCTGGAAGTATCTGTCCTTAGAACCATTCTCCATGGCTGCTATAGATCCCATACCTCTGTATACCTTGTACTTACGTCCCTGATAAAGCTCGAAATCACCAGGAGCCTCATCTGTACCTGCGAACAGGCTTCCCATCATACATACGTTGGCACCTGCTGCCAGAGCCTTTGTGATATCTCCTGAATACTTGATACCGCCATCTGCGATAACAGGGATTCCGGCATTCATAGCTGCATCATATGCCTGCATGATAGCTGTGATCTGTGGTACACCGATACCTGCAACAACTCTTGTTGTACAGATAGAACCAGGTCCGATACCGATCTTGACTGCATCTACACCCATGTCGATCATAGCCTGTGCGCCTGATCTTGTTGCAACGTTACCGGCAATAACCTGAAGGTCAGGATACTTCTCCTTAACCATCTTGAAGGTTCTCAGAACGTTGGCTGAATGTCCATGTGCTGTATCTATAACTATCGCATCAACCTTTGCTGATACGAGCTCTGCAACTCTGTCGAGGATGTTGGCTGTACATCCTACTGCTGCTGCACAGAGAAGTCTGCCCTGTGCGTCATGTGCTGAATATGGGTACTTGATCTGCTTCTCAATATCCTTGATCGTGATGAGTCCCTTCAGATGGAAATCGTCATCAACGATAGGAAGCTTCTCCTTACGAGCCTTTCCAAGGATCTCTCTAGCCTCGTCAAGTGTGATTCCTTCCTTTGCTGTAACAAGACCCTCAGATGTCATTGACTCCTTGATCTTCTTGGTGTAGTCCTTCTCAAACTTCAGGTCACGGTTGGTTATGATTCCAACAAGCTTGCCATCCTCTGTGATAGGTACACCTGAGATTCTGAACTTGCTCATAAGCTCGTCAGCATCTGCCAGTGTATGCTCTGGAGATAAGTAAAATGGATCTGATATTACACCGTTCTCTGAACGCTTTACCTTGTCAACTTCCTCTGCCTGCTTCTCTATGGACATGTTCTTGTGGATAACTCCGATACCACCCTGACGAGCCATGGCAATAGCCATTCTGTGCTCTGTAACTGTGTCCATACCGGCACTCATAAGAGGAATGTTCAACTTAATCTTCTGTGTCAGCTTTGTTGTAAGGTCAACGTCATTTGGTAATACCTCAGAATAAGCAGGTACCAATAAAACGTCATCAAATGTAATTCCTTCGCCAATAATCTTACCCATTTTCTTCTCTCTCTTTCTGTAAAATATTTAATAAGAGCATTGTGCTCATTATGTACGTCAATTAGCCTTAATAGAGAAAACACATCACCCAACACTTATCGCGTTGGGTGATGTTACTTTTTAAACATGCTAACAAATTATATAGTTCTTGTCAAGGCAGTTCTTCCGTCTCCGTGGTCACATTTGTCTCTGTGTCCTCCGGATCTTCAGGATCTCCCTTATATACATAAGTGTCTTCCACTCCGAAATCTATACTGTCGTCTCCGACCTGCGCCACGGATATCTCCTTGCCCGCCTCAAACGAGTCCTCATATGGAAGAAACAGCGTATCTCTGTCTATATAGATAGTCTCCTTCAAAAAGGCATCATCTATCCACACAAATGTACATTCATTGAAGTTGCTTCCGTGGATATAATATCCATTCATAGGCTGTGGCTCCTCAGCACTCTCACCGTCCCCGGAACCATCATTTGCCGTGAAATCCGCTTCTTCATCAACCGGTGGCACATACACGCCCTTTGTGATCTCCGAGATCCTGATCTTGCTTATGCCGTATTTCATATTCGTCGGCTCATATGGCCATCCATCAGGATACATGTATCTCTGTCCATAAAGCATATCATACTCAATGTTCTCGAGATCATCATCATAGTTTGCATAGCCCGGCTTGTACTTTGACTGGAACTTCTGCACATAGCTCTTCTCAAATCCCAGCATATCAAACACCTTTGTGCTGAGCTGATATGCCTCTATATCCTCATCCTCAACCGGGAAGTTCTTCATATTGCTCCAGACAAAATACTCTGTCTGGTAAAGGTCTCCGTTGGTTATATCGTCCTCTGTGATCTCAAATCCAGGAAGATGGTCTCCATACATAACGAGAACGACCGGCTCATCGTACGCCTTAAGTCTGTCTATAAGCTTGCCAATGAAATCGTCCATCTCGTGGAGCTGGTTACAGTAATATGTCCACTGTGTATCAAGGCTCTCATCGCCTGTTCCGGCAACCTTTATAGGATAACTGTAATTCTCCTCGTCAAGCTCTGATGGGTATCTTCCATGTCCCTGTACGCTGACGGTGAATATGAAATCCCGTCCATTGGTGGAGTACAGAGTCTTCATGATCTCACCAGTAAGGACATTGTCCTTCTCCCAGTTCTTCTGAGTATGCTCCAGATTGTACATATACTCCATCGGGGTAAATGTATCAAATCCCATGTTTTTATACACCTTGTATCTGTCATAGAATGTACCATCATGATTGTGCATGGCATGTGTTGAATAACCATCAAGCTTCAGCTGTGTCGCCATGCTCTCTATGGTCTGCTTGCCAAGTATGGTCTTATATGGATACTCACCTGCACCGAAATATGCCACGTTAAATCCCGTGAGCACCTCAAATTCCGAGTTGGCTGTACCTGCACCGATCGCCGGCATCGTCAGGAATCCTGATGTACATTCCTCCTTCAGCTTTGTGAAATTCGGAATAGGATTCTCATTGAACGTGAGGCATTTTACATATGACGGATCCATGAATGACTCAAGCTGTACAAATATAACGTTTGGCTTGTCCTTGCCAAGCTTTGAATCCGTTGTGCCAACACTGTCCAAATCGTCCTTTATCTCAAGCATCTTATCCTCGCTGTAATCACTCGGCTGTCCTATACCTACATCGACCACACTGTTTGAGAAACAGTATACAAATCCATAATTGTTGTATGCCGTTGCAAGGTTTGCAAAATTATCTGATATAGTCTGTGCATTGAGCGCGATCTTGGTGAAGAGCATTACACAGAAGAATGTCGCAACTATAAACACAGTCGTTCTCGTTCTATATATATTGCCCGTAACCGTCGGCGATTTTATGAACAGAACTATGATGGCTGCCAGCGCAACGAACAGAAGCGCAGCTATGAGCACGATCTGCCATACATTAAAATATTTGTCTATGATAGTTATCGTATTCCTCGCCATAAGCATATCGATAGCTGAAAATGGCGTTATTCTGAATCCCAGAACTATGCAGTTCGTGATTCCAAGTATCAGCCATGCAAACGATATAACGCAGTATCCGAATATTCTCTTTCTCATGAGCAGCGAAAGTGTCAGCGTAAAGAAAATGATCGAACAGTTATACAGGAATATGAGCGGCTGATTCCACACATACGATATCGCCTTAAACAGCGAATGTCTTCCAAGAGCTTCCAGAACAACGTCCAGAACAATTGCAAGAACCAGACAGATAAAAACTGCTGAATGATGAAAATTCTTAAGTCTCTCTTTCATAATTTAATCATTACCTCGTAAAAATTATACTTTTTCTGATATTCAACGATTGTGATTGATTATATCACTACATGTCATTTATTCAATAGTAAAAATGTTTAAATTTTATTACCAATCGCTTCTGAGGGCAAAAAAAAATCAGGATTGAATCCTGAGTGTGAATTAATATAAAAGAGCGCGAG
>NZ_JBEHVV010000038.1:0-4218 GCF_040227395.1 Coprococcus sp. RTP21428st1_C9_RTP21428_210409 | reverse complement strand
GACGGGAATCGAACCCGCGACCCTCTCCTTGGCAAGGAGATGCTCCACCGCTGAGCCACTCGCGCTTATCTGTTGTGCTACCAACAACAATATGGATAATATCACACCGCCAGCAAACTGTCAACAACTTTTTTAAAATTTTAGCAACATGGAAATTATCCAGAGCGCGAGACGGGAATCGAACCCGCGACCCTCTCCTTGGCAAGGAGATGCTCCACCGCTGAGCCACTCGCGCTTATCTGTTGTGTTTTCAACAACAATATGGATAATACCACATCTTATTCGAATTGCCAACAATTTTTTGAAAATTTTTTACAATTTTTTATTCAAGACTTTATCCTATACCGGTTACTGAGTATCCACACCTCTCTACACAGCTCTTAAGCTCATCATCAGATACTTCTCTTCCGAGCTTAACGACAGCCTGCTTCTTCTTGAGGTCGACTTTTGCGTTCACCTGGCTCAGACTGTTCAGTGCATTCTGTACACGATCTGAACAGTTGCTGCAGTGCATTCCCTCTATGTAAATAGTCTTCACGGCGACAACATCCTTTATCTTGTCACCCCTGACCTTGACGGAACCACCGCCGCCACAGCAGCCTCCTTCTCCTTTAAAGTGCTTTGCAGAACTGATAACTGCACCCACTACTATAAGCACCAGTATGCACACTACCAATATTGTTCCACCCATTGTAGATCATCTCCTTCGTTATTAACAACATGAGCCACAGCCACAAGGCTTTACATTGACACCTGTCACCATCTGATTCTCAATATATCCGCCAGCCATAAGTCCTGCACGGATTATCCTGTTCCACTCTTTGGCCGAAAGCTCAATGCTGGATGAATCATCAAGCTCAATGACACAGGCATCCTCTATACCACAGTTGGCACCACAGGCAACCTTATACATGTTTTTACGGTTGATGGCTCCTATATCCTCCAGTGTATTCACCATTCTGTACACTGTAGCCGAGCCTATACGACTGTCCTGCTTGACCGCCTTATAATAAATCTCCTTGCAGGAAGAACACTCTTCCCCGAGTATTATGTCAAGGAGTATCATTCTCTGTCTGGTTATCCTGCATCCCCTTTCCCTGAGTCTGCTGATAACGATCTCTTTCTGCATCTCTGTACGCTGGATACCTGTATCATCTATACTCTTCTTGTCCGTCTCTAATCTTTCGTTAGTCATCATACACGCCTCCTTCTGATTGTTGATAATATTATCATCAAGGTTAGTATGCCCTAACTCAAATTAGTTGTCAATAACTTTTTTCAATAAATCATGTTAATTTAATTTTATAAAGTACCATTATCTGTAAATATTATGGCCGCTTTGAACAGATCTCCGTCTATGCTTATAGTAAATCTGGCATTCATCAGAGTACACAGACTGTTCGCTATAGATAATCCCAGTCCGCTTCCCTCCGTATTTCTGGAGCTGTCTCCACGGACAAATCTCTCCATGAGCTCATCACTGGACACATTGAGCGGATCTCTGGATATATTCTTAAACTCCATCCTTACCTCGCCATCTCCGCGGATAACCGATGCGTAGACTCTCGTTCCCGGCATCGCATATTTGCTTATATTTGCAAGGAGATTGTCGAATACTCTCCACAGATGCTGTCCATCTGCCATAACCACCGCAGGTGTATCCGATCCCGTAAATACGACCTTAAGCCCTGCCTTGTCCAGTTTGTCTCCATACTCTCCTATTGCCTGTTCCAGAAGCATATTTGCATCTATCTCTGCCCAGTTTATCTGGATATTGCCGGTGGATGCCTTGGATGCCTCGACCAGATCCTCTATGAGTTTTTTCAGTCTCGCGGACTGCCTTGAGAGAACTTCTATATATTCCTGTCTTGTCTTCTCATCCATATCGCCCTTCTGCAGCAGATCAACATAGTTGATTATGGATGTAAGCGGGGTCTTTATATCGTGGGATACATTTGTTATGAGTTCTGTCTTCAAATGCTCGCTCTTTATTCTGGCCTCAACAGCCTTTGACATGCCGTCTCTTATCTGGTTGAGGTGTTCACCATGTGCGCGGAATACCCAGAACATTTTGCTTGTGTCCGCTTTCCTGTCCAGATTGCCCTCCGCCATCTCCTTTGCGCACTTGTATAACTCTTGTGTCTGTATGAGATATGCCACTATTCCGACTATGCACAGCCATTTTAAAATGATATAAATCACCACCCAAAGAAGGCCTCTCATGCTGCCTGCTGCCAGGATTGCCACAAGAATTATCTCTACTATAGTTATACCTATATAAGCCCATACGCCCTTCTGCGTCAGGGACATATGACTTTTCACATACCTGAAACAAGCTTTCGTCTTTCTTGCTATCCACTTCAGTGCGCGGATTATCAGGCAGTCTGCCCAAAATGTTCCCGCCTTCACCTTCGCAACCATATTGTTAAAGAAAAACAACGCCACAGAATATAGACATGCCACCGGCACCAGAAACGCAATGTACTGTATATTTTCTGATACAAATGTGTAGTTCCTATACTGGTTCACACATATGGATGCAATACCGCTTTCAACGCAGATCCCTACTGCTGCAGCAGCAGAGCATACTGCCATAGCCAGCACAAGCTCAGTCGGAGTTCTCTCAAATCTGCCGAGAGTTATCGTCTCCTTCCCTGTCTTTACGCCGGCGTTGACCATTGAAAATATTGACATGACGATGCACAGCAGCAACATGACTGCAAATCCTGCCAGTACCCCCTTGCTCTTCATCCTCCATATTCCAATGTATTGAACCATTTCCGGATTTGACGCTTTGATGTTGTCTACAGCAGCTGCCACGTCCACATAGCACTTTCCCGTGATATTTATAAATGAATATGCATCATAGCTTAGCACAAGACAGTAGCCATTCCCAGATGAACTGCCAATCTCGTCTGTGTCGTCAAAATACAGTTTTTCAACTGAACTCGGGTAATAATCGCCATACATGATATCCTGTGTGGTGATAGACTTGCCATCCGCTGTCAATACAGAATCTGTATCATTCTCCACAGTATCATTTTCGTCATTTTCTTCATTATACGTGTATTCGTCATAATATGGATCGTTCTCCCCCAGCAGGGCATTGATATACTGCTCACCCTGTTCCATATCACCTAGATTGTTAAACACAATATATCTTTTAACAGGCACTTCTATCGTGCTGTCATAATCATTCGTATATATATTGTCGTCCAGTCGGGCTTCGTCATTTATCAGCTTTATATTTCCGGTCGTTACTTTTATCTTTCCAGTATTTGCATTTGCATCATCACTGCAGGATGCCGTCAGCATATAGCCGATATCGCCTCGTTCGCTCATATCCGCATACCGGTATGACGACTTGATCGCAGATGTTGTATCCGCGTTGGTCAATCTCCGGAAAACATCAGCCGCGGTTATAACCTTATCTCCGTTATGATCGGCGCTCACGAGCTGACTATATGTTGTAATGCTTTCCAGCTGCGACCTTGTATCCTGGATGTAAGCATTCACCTTTTCGGTAAGCGCATAATTTGTGTCCTCCACATAATCATTTACAAGCCTCTCATACGGCGTCGCGCCCTGATCATCATCACTGTACACTCCAAGGTAGCTTCCCTGCAGCACCAGACCGCCTGTATACAGCGTTCCATATGCCAGCACCGCCACAAGAATATATATTCCAAGTTTGAAGAACACATTTCCTCGTATCTTATATATTGCCTTATCCACTATTTGCCCTCCATTCTGTATCCTCGCCCCCAGATAACCTTTATGTATCTCGGATCCGAAGGATTTATCTCTATCTTTTCTCTTAGATGTCTTATGTGGACTGCAACGGATCCTTCCGCTCCCATAGGATCCTCCTTCCACACCGCCTTATATATCTCCTTTGTGGAAAATACCTTTCCCACATTCTGCATAAGAAGTTTCAGGATGTCATACTCCGTCGGGGTGAGGGGCATAAGTTCACCGTCAAGTGTGACCTGTTTGGATTTGTCGTCAAGTTCTATACCTCCGATAACCAGCTTATCCTTTGGTGTCTCTCCGCCTCCCAGCTGCATGTAACGCCTGAGCTGGGACTTAACCCTTGCCAGAAGTTCCACCGGATTAAATGGTTTTGTCACATAGTCATCTGCGCCGACCTCAAGTCCCAGCACCTTGTCGGTATCCTCACTCTTTGCCGTAAGCATGATAACCGGCACATTGCTGCTC
>NZ_JBEHVV010000037.1:7263-26788 GCF_040227395.1 Coprococcus sp. RTP21428st1_C9_RTP21428_210409 | reverse complement strand
CCTGAGCACGGCAGTATGGCACGCAAATAATCTCCGAAATCTGATAGGCCTGCCCATTCTTGTCGCAGTGTATGCCCTGTGGACATTTGCAATGTATCCACTATTCAAATACAGAAAGATCAAATCCAGCATCCGCAAGCTGAATGTTGAACATAAAAATAAGGAAACACGCTGAACAACTAAGCGTGTTTCCTTCTCTTTTCTATTTCTTTTCTTCTCAGAACCACCATCGCTATGACAAGAGGCGACACGAGAAATACCAATTTTGCCCATCTCATGCCAAGGGCTCCCACAACCAGACTTATTGCAAATATCCCCAGCTGATCTCCTATTCCATATGACAGTGTGGACATGGCTGACGCCCTTCCTCTGACCGATATATCTACACTTTCCATGACCATAAGATTTATCAGTTCTTCCGCAGAAAAGTAAAATCCATTCATGCAGCCCCAGAGTATTCCCAGCAACACCGATGAAACTCCATGCCCTACTCCAAGTGTAAATGCCATACCTGATATGAGGCTAAGCGCTATTCCCATCTGCACCACATATCTCCGTTCCATTTTGTCTGCAAGTATTCCTGTCAGAACATTTATAGCCAATGATGCTATGGGCTGTATGAGCAACACTGTATTCACATTGCCCTCTCCCATACCTGAGAAGGCACACAAAGGTTCATTGTAATATGTTATGCCTGCTGTCGCCATCCCCACCACGCTTATGCTTATGAGAAGATTTCTGGTTGCATGATCTCTGCATATATCTTTGAATGTTTTTATAAAATGTATATGTCCATCATCTGTGTTACATTCTGTACTGTCCACAGATTTTCCCTCACTCCTGTTTGCCGATCCGCCAACACTCGGTGCAGCTTTAGAACCAGTTATATTCGGGAATCTGTACAACATAACCAGTACCATACCTATTACTCCGCCAACAATTCCAACAGCGTAAAGGATCTGCCAATTATGTCCGCCGCCATCCACGTACAATGACCTGAGCAGAGGTATACACATGGCTGCTGCCATGGACACTCCACCACAGATTCCTCTGACAGTTCCTCGATGTTTTCTATCTACCGCATCGACTATGTATATCAGATGTATGTCCAGCGAATATCCCAGTATGAGAATTCCATTGCCAAGCAGGTATATCCACAGATTGTTTGCCAGCAGGCATACTGCACTTCCAACAGCCAGAAGCGCCACATTTATGATCATCATCATCTTCCTGCCTATGATATCCGTATATGACCTGATAAATGGCGTGAGCGCTCCGATAAGATAAAATGGCAGCATGCCTCTGCTCATATATGCAACCGCCGCTTCAGAACTCATCCCACGCGGATCCATGAGAAATGTCCTAACAGAAAGTGACTGCGTCTTGCCGAACATCTCAGTGCAATAGGAATCCACAAATTGTACAAGTATTATGAGTGCCACAGCCGAGATGGCTGCGACTGCCAAACGTCTTTTATTTGAATCTGCCGTTTTGTCATTCATCAAGTTCTAATCCCCTTCTGTAGTACATAAAAAGGGAAGCTCATCGCTTCCCTTTTTGAATAACCACTGGCCGTTCGCCTTGATATCACTCAAAGCGTCAACGTCTCTTACTTACTAACCTTCCTGAAGTTCTTCTTACCACGTCTCACAACAACGCCCTCGCCATCGAACTTCTCCTCTGGAATTGTAATCTGGACATCTGTGATCTTCTCGCCGTCCACAGCGACACCGCCCTGCTCTACGGCACGTCTGCCCTCGTTACGTGATGTAACAAGACCTGACTTAACGAGAACTGACACGATATCGATGGCGCCGTCCTTGAAGTCATCTGCTGTGAGTGTTACTGATGGCATGTCTGCTGCAACACCCTTGGAGAACAGTGCTCTTGCACTCTCCTGAGCCTTCACAGCCTCCTCCTCGCCGTGTACAAGCTTTGTAAGCTCGTATGCAAGGATCTCCTTTGCCTGGTTGAGCTGGCTGCCCTCCCAGCTATCCATCTTATCTATCTCCTCTAGTGGAAGGAATGTGAGCATACGGATGCACTTCAGAACATCTGCATCTGCCACATTTCTCCAGTACTGGTAGAACTCAAATGGTGATGTCTTGTTAGGATCAAGCCATACAGCACCCTTCTGTGTCTTACCCATCTTCTTGCCCTCTGAGTTGAGGAGAAGTGTGATGGTCATGGCGTATGCATCCTTGCCAAGCTTTCTTCTGATGAGCTCTGTACCACCAAGCATATTGCTCCACTGGTCATCGCCGCCGAACTGCATGTTGCAGCCGTACTTCTGGTACAGTGCGTAAAAGTCGTAACTCTGCATGATCATGTAGTTGAACTCAAGGAAGCTAAGTCCCTTCTCCATACGCTGCTTGTAGCACTCTGCACGAAGCATGTTGTTGACTGAGAAGCATGCTCCAACATCGCGGAGAACATCTACATAGTTCAGGTCGAGAAGCCAGTCTGCATTGTTGACGAGAAGCGCCTTGTCCTCTGAGAAGTCTATGAACTTGCTCATCTGCTTCTTGAAGCAGTCAACGTTGTGCTGGATAGTCTCCTTTGTCATCATCTGTCTCATATCTGTACGGCCTGATGGATCACCGATCATGGCTGTACCTCCACCTATCAGCGCGATAGGCTTGTTGCCTGCCATCTGAAGTCTCTTCATCAGACAGAGCGCCATGAAGTGGCCTACATGCAGGCTGTCAGCAGTCGGATCAAAGCCAATATAGAATACTGCCTTACCATTATTTACTAAATCTCTAATTTCATCTTCATCTGTTGTCTGCGCTATAAGCCCTCTGGCTACAAGCTCGTCATAAATCTGCATGTCCCTCTAGACCTCCTGTATTTATTTATTCAATGTGCGGTTCACTAGCACCACACAGGCAAATATTATAACATTTTGCTATGCACTGTGGCAAGTATATACACACAATTCCCTGTATTATTTTCTTATAAATCATATTTCACACATCATTTTCTGCCGCCATCTGCAAATTGACATATATATCTCCGGCACAGCCCTCCTGCCATGGCTATAAGCAGAAATATATATGGTGTTGTGAGCGACTGGTTAAGATTGACAAATGCCTGAACAGCATACCCGGTTATCCCGAGCAGAACAGCTATCATACTGCCCTCATCCTCAGCATATCCAAGCAGGCACTCCAAGCCAGTCCCTGTCTTTGAACCTCTTACAGTTCTTGAATCTCTCGAAGCTGCCTTCTCCTTTGATCTTTTTTCTGCGGATTGACTGCTCATGCTTTCATTCTCATTCATCACAGCTCCTGATACCGCAGTTCTCACAAGAGCACCACCTGTGGTAACCAGCAGTCCTACGTAACTCACTGCACCGAATATTCCTGTGGTTATCAGATACTGCAGATACTCATTGTGAGCATTATCATATATAACACCCACCGTATTCATCATATCGTCATAGTACCTGTCGGTCATGATCGCCTTCACTGATTCATTTCCATAACCGAACAGCCTCTGTGGAACACTGAAATCCCTGTACGCCTCCATGAGTCTCCTCCACACAAAGCCCCTGTAATTTCCCCAGGAATCTTCAAATGAAAATATACCCATGTGGTTGTGCGCCGCATATATAACAACAGCCACGATGCCTGCAAGTGATACGCCGACCGATACAGCAAGTGCTGCCTTTCCGCGGAACTTTACAGTCCACTTTGAAGCCAGCCTTATGGCCGCCCATACAACGAGAACGACCACGGACACTATCCACACCACCCGACTGTCACTCACAAAGCAGCTCAGTCCGTCAAGCTCCGAATATCCGCCGTCTGTCTGTCCCAGCATAATACTGATCGCCAGGACTCCGCACGCCATGACCAAGCACACATCCGCAAATTCTCTTATCCTTCCACGGTATGACGCCCATATCCACGCAGCTATCATGGCACCGCCCACACCTGCGTATGCAAGGTTTGCATTGGATATGATCACCGCACCCGTTCCCGTGAGCACTGCGATAACTGCTGTTATCCTTATCAGTACGCTCTCTTTTCCCTCCGAGCTGATATACGCCCCGGCTGCCACCGGAACCAGCACGCACAGGAAGCTTGCAAATATGTCGATATTGCCAAATGTGGATATGTATACATTTCTTATGCTCTGCATCAGCCCTTCCCTGAGTCCAAGGAAATCATATCCCATGAACTGGCATATGCCGACAATTCCCACAAATGAGCCCACAAGCATGAATATGACCACCACATACCGCCTTATCCTGCAATATCTCGCCATACACACATACAGGAAAAAGGCCAGCAGCACGAACTGAAGTCCGCACCTTCTGCCCTCCTCGCCTGTATATGCTGCTGCCTTATTCCCTGACATAAAGAATGCCAGAACATTTGCCAGAACAAAGCCTGTCATGAATATATCCATGGCCATTATTTTATGCAGATCAATAAAACGTCTCAGGCGTCCGATAAATCCGTTACCGTGTGCCGCCCCTTCAGAGACATCCACGTTGCCGCCTGAGCTCTGCGACCCATGCCCTGTGCTGACATTTCGTCCAAGCACATCCACCAACACCGCAAGCACCATAAGCACCGCATAAATGCACAGTGCAATATAAAACGCCCTGTACTTGGTTACTGTTATATCAAAATATCTGTCATGAATTATCAGGGGATACGCAGCCCCCATATATATAAGAAATAACGTGGTTATTCCGTTCTGAAGTTCCCGCCTGCTGTCTCCTGCAATGCTGCCTTTTCTGCCCATACGGCTGTACTCCTTTTATAAAAGCGGTGACAATAATCTGAGTATCGCACCAAGTATAGTCACCCTGCTTATGTTCTTTCTGCACCATGGAAGATCTATCTCCTCCGACTCGGCAAATGTATCCATCATATCCTTCTTCACATCCTCTATAGCCTTGCAGTCATACAGAAGAGTTCCGCACTCAAAGTGGTGATAGAAGCTCCTGTTATCCAGATTGATAGAGCCCACAGATGCAAGCTTGCCGTCCATGAGCAGTGTCTTTGAATGTATAAATCCAGGCGTGTACTGATATATCTTCACACCCGCCAGAAGCAGCTCCTTGTAGCTGAACTGGGTCATCTTGTATATATATTTCTTGTCCGGGATGGCCGGCGTAACAATACGCACATCCACGCCCCTCTTGGCTGCCAGCTTCAGTGCCAGCATGAGCTCGTTACACACGATAAGATATGGGGTAAATATATAAATGTACTCCCGTGCATCATTTATCATCTGCATGTACAGATTCTCACCCACATTCTCTCCGCTCAGAGGACTGGACTTGTACGGCTGAACATATCCGTCACTTACGCCACTATAGTCGATCTCCGCCGGTCTATAGTTGTTGTAGCTTCCCTCTGAATATCTGAAGCTGTTCCACATCTGAAGGAACATAACAGTGAAGCTCCAGGCGCCCTCGCCCTCAAGTCTCACTCCACTGTCCTTCCATTTGCCGTACTTCTCTATCTTGTTGATATACTCGTCAGCCATGTTGTAACCGCCGGTGTGTGCTATCTTGCCATCAATAACAGTGATCTTCCTGTGATCCCTGTTATTGAAGATAGTGGCAAAAAATGGAACCACCTGATTGAACGCCATACATTTGATACCGTAGGATTCAAGTTCCTTCCAGTAATACTTCGGCACATTGAACACAGATCCGATGTCATCATACATGAACCTGACATCAAGTCCCTCTGCAGCCTTGCGCTTCAATATCTCCAGTATGGTATCCCACATACATCCCTTGTCCACGATGAAATATTCCATGAATATATACTTCTCCGCGCTCTCAAGGTCTCTGATGAGATCCTCCATCACATCATCGCCTATGGCATAATATTTCACACTGGTGTGCTTATACAGAGGCGCCTCAGCCACATTCTCCATATAATTACATATCCTGTATGTAGGCTCCGACTTTAACTCCTCCGCCGGAACCCAATTGTCCCCCTTGACGTTCTCATATACCTCCTGCTGGAGAACCCGCAGAAAATTCTTTCTGAGTTTTTTAGGTATCAGCACATGTCCATAGAGCACATACATGAGACCTCCCAGCACCGGGAATATGAGTATTGGCACCATCCATGCCATCTTTACCATAGGGTTAGTATCCTTTGTTATAAGATACATTACAACTATTACGCTGAGCAGCTTGAGAGCACCCGATATATAGATATATCTGTCCTGAAGAAAAACAACCCCCAGTATCATGATCGCCAACTGGACGACCACAAGAAAGCACGTTATTACCATTCTGCTTAGCAATCTGTTCAGTATCTTCTTCATATATTTCCTGCCTTTACTGAATTGATGTCACCTTATAATCCTGATCCTCTACTGTCTTCTTGAGCACGCTGTCATCAACGTCTGCCTTGAGAGTGACAACCGCTGTTCCTGTCTCATGGCTGACTACAGCCTCCTGCACCTGGTCAAGGGCCTCAAGACTCTTCTTGACTCTGGCTTCACAATGTCCACACATCATACCTTCGATCTTCATTGTCTTTGTCATAACTTTGTCCTCCTTGATTCTATATCTTTTATTTTTATCATAAATGTCTGTCAAATTCAACCTCAGCGCATTTGTAACAACACAAAAACTTGACAGGCTCATGGCAAACGCTCCGAACATAGGATTGAGCGTCCAGCCAAATATCGGGATCCACACGCCGGCGGCAAGTGGTATTCCAATTATATTATATATAAATGCCCAGAAAAGATTCTCTTTTATGTTCTTAACTGTTGCCCTGCTGAGTCTTATGGCCGCCGGAACATCTGTGAGCTCACTCTTCATGAGAACAACATCCGCAGCATCTATGGCTATATCCGTGCCTGCACCTATGGCTATTCCTATATTTGCCCTTGTGAGTGCAGGGGCATCATTTATTCCATCACCAACCATGATCACATGGCCCTTCTGCATGAGATCTTGCACAACGCTCTCCTTGCCGTCCGGACGCACGCCCGCTATTACTCTGTCTACGCCGACCTGCTCTCCTATGGCTTTGGCGGTTCTCTCATTATCACCGGTTAACATAACTACTGAAAGTCCCATCGACTGAAGCTGGCTTATGGCCTCAGCGCTGTCCTCCTTCACAGTATCCGCCACGCCTATTATTCCGAGGACTCTGTAATCTCCGTCAGTCTCCTCGGCAAAGAACATAGGTGTCTTTCCCTGCTGTGATACCTTCTCTGCGTTATCCTTCATCGCCTCAGGTACATCCGCATAGCCCTTTATATAATCCATATTTCCCCCGATGATCTTTCTGCCGTTCAGACGTCCCATCAGACCGTTGCCCGCAACAGCCTTGAAATCGGATACCTCATATTTTTTATCCTTCTGTGCATCACCTGTCTGGTAATTCTCACTGTAATATCCAACCACAGCCCTTGCCAGAGGATGCTCTGACAGCTTCTCCAGAGCCGCAGCCTTCTGCATCAGCTCGTCATCACTTACTCCATATGCCGCCAGTATATCCGTCACTACTGTCTCTCCCATTGTGATCGTTCCTGTCTTGTCCATGACCACTATGCTGCCCTTTCCTGTCTCCTCAAGGGCGGTCGCCGTCTTGAACAATATTCCATGCTTGGCACCTATTCCATTTCCCACCATGATCGCAACAGGTGTGGCAAGCCCAAGGGCACATGGGCAGCTTATAACAAGCACTGATATTCCTCTCGCCAACACATAACCGGCATCCTTGCCCACTATTATCCACACTATCATCGTGATAAATGCTATCAGTATGACAACAGGTACAAACACTCCCGAAACCTTATCAGCAAGCTTTGCTATTGGAGCTTTGGTAGCCGCCGCATCACTTACCATATCTATTATCTTGGACAGTGTGGTATCCGCACCTACCTGTGTAGCACGGCATTTCAGATAACCCGACTGGTTGATCGTCGCCGCAGACACACGGCTTCCTGCAGTTTTGTCCACAGGTATGCTCTCACCCGAGAGAGCTGACTCGTCCACGGCGGAATCCCCCTCAAGGACTACTCCGTCCACAGGAACGCTCTCACCCGGTCTAACGGCAAATATATCTCCAACCGCAACTTCGTCTATATCCACGGTGACCTCCTCACCATCCCTGATGAGAACGGCTGTCTTCGGGGCAAGATCCATCAGACCTTTGAGTGCGTCCGTGGTTCTTCCCTTTGAATATGCTTCAAGCGTCTTGCCGACTGTTATAAGCGCCAGTATCATGGCCGCAGATTCAAAATAAAAATCATGCATGAGCGTCATGACACGCTCACCGTCACCTGCTGTCTGCGCCGCTGTCATGGCATAGAGCACGTACACGCTGTATATGAATGAGGCACCTGAGCCCATGGCCACCAGCGTATCCATATTAGGTGAACCGTGTATAGCGCCCTTAAATCCACTCACAAAGAATCTCTGATTTATCACCATCACGATTATGGTTAGCAGCATCTGCGTGAGTCCCATCGCCACATGATTGCCGTCAAAGAAGCTTGGCAGCGGCCAGTTCCACATCATATGTCCCATTGATATATACATGAGGGGAATAAGAATTATAACTGATGCCACCAGTCTCTTCTTCATTTTTCCAAATTCTTTGTCCGCCTCACTCTCACCGGAACCGCTGCTCTTCCCACCTGAATGTGAAGTATTTCCACCAGCGGATCTTCCACCCGCCAGACTCGCACCGTATCCTGCCTTCTCAACTGCAGCCACTATAGTTCCGCTGTCGGCTGTTCCATCCACCATCATGGAGTTGGTCAGGAGATTCACCTGACACGAGGTAACTCCCTCAACATTGGATACGGCCTTCTCGACTCTTGCACTGCATGCACTGCATGTCATTCCTGTCACATTGTACTTGTCCATATATTTCACCTTCCTTTATCAAGCATCAGTCAGTTCGTAACTGCACTTGCCAATAACTGACATATCTATTTCATAAGTCTGGTAACCGTATTTACCAGATCCTCTATAGTATCATCCTTGCCATTTCTTATATCGTCTGCAACACAGGTCCTGATATGTTCAGCAAGGAGCTGTCTGTTGAAGCTGTTGAGTGCCGCATTGATCGCCGACACTTGGAGCACGATGTCTGTGCAATAGGCATCATTTTCCAGCATACTCTTCACGCCTCTTATCTGCCCCTCTATCCTGTTCAGTCTGTTGAGAAGCTTCTTATACTCCTCGTCTGTCCTTGTCCTCACCCTGGCTTCCACATCGCTTATCTCTCCGCCATGATGACAGCAGCATTTCTTCTGTTCTTCCATATATCTTTCCTCCAGCCTTATTGAACTCCAGCCATGCAAAATTTGCCTTCGGCAAATGGCTGGAGCTACATGTCAAGTTTTCATAGAAAACTTGACACATCCCTTGTACATCAGCCATTTCTGTTCACATTTCAAATGACGCTGCATATATGCCATCTGTTTATTATCTGCACATTACGGCTGTTAAATTCTCTTTTCATCCACGGATTATATACCCCCTAGGGGTATGTGTCAACAATAAAAAATCCTCATAGACCAATATTTATACCACTTTATCAGTCTATGAGGATTTTTCTCCTTTAACCTATATGTCTGAGTTTTATTTACTCTGTTGTATCCTGATCGCCCATGTCGATATCAGCATCTCCGATATCAATCGCATCTGCGCTTGACTCATCACTGCTGTCTGCATCGTCAGTATCAGTTATATCAGTCTCATCAATGAGGCTGTCGTCACTTATATCAAAATCTGAATCACTGTCAATAACAGAATCAACTACAGATGAATCATATGTCTGCTGGTTCAGGACATCCTTAAGATCTATCATATCTCCTGTGGTAGCATCTAACATGATGAGCTGTATTGGATAATCCTTATCGAGGCTTCCATCCTCCATCTTGTCGCACTGTGCAAATACCCATACAGGGCTGTATGTATACTTATCTCCATCCTTGAGCTTGTAGTATGTAAGTCTTACATCGTTGAACTCGATGGTGCTGTACTGTGTCTTGTTGTCTGTGTAATACTTATTTACAGCCTCTGGAAGCTTCTTGAGTGCATCTTCCCAGCTTATCAGATCAACATTGTCCTTCTTGTCTCCTGTTGCCCTGAAGGAATCTAGGCAATATGCTGAGATAAGTCCATTGTCATCAATACCGAGCTGGAATGTCTCATCCATGGTGTCATAATATACTGAGTCATCCCCTGTCGAAAGGGAATCAAGGCCGTATACATTAGGTGTATATGGAGCCACACCGTCCACAGAACGCTTGTATGTTACCATATAACCATTCTTCTCTGCTGCAACTGTGTTGTATGATGCATCGCTGTAATCCCACAGCAAATCAAAATTACTTGTCTCTATAACATCTGAGATTCCGCATGATGCAAGGAAATCTGTTCCCTTCTGCTCAGCATCTGCCGCGCTGATGGAAGCTGTGTTTGCAGAAGCCTCCTCGTCAGAATATTCACTGCTGTAGCAGTATACATTTGTTGCGCCATCCTTAGGTCTGTACTGTATCAGCTGATCCGATGGATAATACTCCAGAGAAAATCCACCGCCTGTGGACATATCATCGCCACTTCCATAGAATGTTACCATGAACTCGTTGTCCCCTACAGATCCGATGAATGTGTCTCCACTGTAATCTCCAGCTCCCTCTCTCTTGTCTGTGGCTGTCTTGAGCTGATCCTTAAGTGACTTCATGTAATCCTCATAATAGCTCTTATCATCATCCGATGTAGCCTGATCCATCATGGACTGAAGTGAATCTATCTGTCTCTGTACATCCTCCTTGTATGGCTTATCCCAGTTATATACATATACACCTGCGCTCACGTCAAATATATTCTCGCACACACGCTTCTTGTAGTCATTGTCTACATTGTTAAGCTCATAGTAAAGCACTGACATCTTATCTGTGTCAGGCACCTCTATCTCTGTGGCATTTATGGATACATCTGTGAGACCTGTATCTGCATTGATACCCTCAAGCTTGCCATTGTATGACTCCGGTACGTCGAGTCTTGATGCCAGCTTACCGCCGCCACCGCCGTTCTCGTCGTCTCCCATGTTGTAATCCACCTTCTTCTTGCCACATCCTGTGAGCGCAGTTCCTGCCACAAGTGATGTCACCAAAAGCAGCGCCGCTGCTTTTTTGTAACCCGCTTTTCTCATATAAAATACCAACCTTTCCTTACTTAATTGAAGTAATTATAATATATTTTCCCCGCTGACACAACACCATCTGCTATCACTCTTTTGTGATGATGACCTTGCCGTCAACAACCTGAACCTTGACCTTATTGCTGTCGATTCCGGCAGCAGCCAGCATATCAGGACTTATCTGTACACGATTTGCCTTATCGAGTATCGAGAACTCCTCATGTGAATCATCAGATGAGAAGCCGTCTGTCGTCAGCTCGTTCATTCTGTCCTTGTAAGATTCCTTCATGATCTTCTCCGTGCTAATCTTACCGTCCGCGATCATAACCACACGTCCCACCTTATTTGCAAGGCTTATATCATGTGTAACTATGATTATCGTTATCCCGAGTTCTTCGTTCAGCTTTCTGAACAGATCCTGTATCATGTTGGATGTCTTGCTGTCCACGGCTCCTGTAGGCTCATCCGCAAGAAGTATCTTCGGATTATTCGCAAGGGCTATGGCTATGGCAACTCTCTGCTGCTCACCACCTGACATCTGGGATGGATATGAATTTATCTTGTCCTCAAGTCCCACTCTGCAGAGCAGATCATGGGCTCTTGCATACTTGTCTTCCCTGTTGCTCTTGTCGAAGTACATAGGTACCTGAACATTCTCTATGGCTGTCATATATGGCAGAAGGTTTCTGGAGTTTTTCTGCCACACAAATCCTACAGTGTGCTTTCTGTACTCCACAAGCTCCTTATCCGTCATCGCAAACAGATCCTTGCCGTCGACATACAGCTTTCCGGCCGTAGGTCTCTCAAGTCCTCCGATCATATTGAGAAGTGTGGACTTTCCTGATCCCGACTTTCCGATGACCGCCATGAGCTCGCCGTATTTGATGTTGAGCTCCAGGCCCTGAAGAGCCATAACCTCCACATCGTCAGTCTTGTATATCTTGACAAGGCTGTCACACTCTATGATATTCTCCTCAGAACCAAGGCGTTCCCCGCCGGCTTCTTTATCTGTGCCAGCCTCAGGATCTGCTTCCACGGCTTTCCCGCTGTCAGTGCCATCGTCTTCCTGAAGATCCATGCCGTACACGAACTCCTGCGTCTCCTGGCCATCCGTGTTCTCCATGTCCTGTGTCTCCACATCCGGTGCTATAGTTTCAGGCTCCACAGCATCGTTCTTCTTTTTTCTGAATAAATGCTTATCGCTCAACTATCTCACCATCCTCTATCTCATATACTACATCACCGAGCTCCATAAGCTTCGGATCATGTGTCGTCATGACTATCGTTATTCCTTCCTTGTACACCAGCTCCTGGAACAGCTTCATGACTGCAAGTCCCGAAGCCGTATCAAGGGCTCCTGTAGGCTCATCCGCAAATATTACCTTTGGCTTGTGAGCCACCGCTCTGGCTATGGCAACTCTCTGCTGCTCACCACCTGACATCTGATTTGGGAAATGCGTCATTCTGGATGACAGTCCCACCAGATCGAGTACCTCTTTTATACGGGCATCCCTGTTGCCCTCATATTCCGCAAGTCTGAGTCCGAAATCGACGTTCTCATACGCACTCATGATCGGGATCAGGGCAACCGACTGGAATACAAATCCTATATTGTATCTTCTCAGCTTCTCCTTTTCCTTCTCGTTCATCTCGCTGTACACGTGGCCGCCGACTATCACTTCGCCCTCAGTCGGCTCATCCAGCGCGCTCAGGATATTGAGCAGCGTTGTCTTACCCGATCCTGAACGGCCTTTGAGTATAGTGAGCTTTCCAGCCGGGACTGTTATATCTATTCCCTTGAGTGCATAGAAATCTTCTCCGCTTCCAAGTCTGAAACAGCGTTTGATTCCATGTGCCTCTATCATAATTTCATCCATAGATTAATCCTCCCCCAGCTTTAATGCCTGTGTTATATTCATCTTCTTCAATATAGTTCTTATGACTACGAAACATACAACAAACATAAATACAACAACAGCTGTGAGCTTTATGATATCGTAAGGATCCACAGCTATCGATATCGCTATGTTGTGTGATTCCGGCAGATATACCACGGCGACAAGCTTGACAAAAAGCGCCGTAGCCGCAGCTCCGACTCCGTATCCCGCCAGACTGGCAAGTACCGAGCTGAATATCTGCTCATTTATGAGCATCTTGTTGATCTCACGCATGCTCATACCCATAGCTCTGTATATACCGAACAGAAGCTCTCTCTGTTTGATGGATGTTATCCAGTATATCAGGAATCCCACCGTACAAAGTATGATCGCTATGATAAATGACAGTGAGAACAGACCATTTGTTATGAGCACCAGAGGTGACTCCTGCATCTCTGACACATCCTTATCCACACTCTCATACTGCACTATATTGACATCCTCATCACTGAGTGCCTGAAGTACATCCTTGTAGTCCACACCATCCTTGAGATGCATCCATACCTGGTATGGTGTCTGACTGAATGCACCAACAACATATGCATAGTTGGCAACTACGAGGTATCTCTCCACCTCCTGCATCTCTCCCTCGGAATCCTTCTCATACACATACTGTTGGAATCCCGGGAATGCATCCACTATGGCACATACCGTTCCGCTAGGAGATGCGATCTCCTCCTTCTCCTTGCTTGCAATAGGACTGTATCTCGCATAGTTTATGGAATCTCCAACCTTTATATTGTACTTCTTTGCAAGGTTTGATGAAATGATGACTCCATTCGACACTGTTGCAAGATCATTCAGGTAATTGTACCAGTGCTCCTTGTTGAGTCCGCTCTGCAGTCTGGCCGTCTCACCGAACTCCTTGGTGTTGATACCCATGAGTACGCTGCCCGCCAACTCCTCGCCGCCCGCTTTTATGACGGCATTGTCGTCGTATATGACTCTTGTCACCTTGTCACACAGGCTGTCCTCGAGCTTTGTAAATCTCTCAAAATCCTGCTCTGTGTAATACCAGTGGGTCTTCTTGTCTTTGTCTATGTATGTTCCTCTGGTCCACTGCTCCTGTACCACAAGATCCGTTCCCAGATTGTAATCTATTCGCTGTGTCTTGTTCTTATTTATGGTTCTTGCCATGTTCGAGTTGAACATACCCATGGCTATTGTCATTACAAGGAACACTGATATGAATCCCTGCTTCTTGACCGTACGTGTGATCTGCAGGAATGATGCGTACACAGCCGGTGACCATCTCTTTCTTCCGATCCTGTATATCAGTCTTATCAGGTATTTGATGAGTCTGAGCACCAGAAGTCCCACTGCAAATATAAAGAGTGAGGAGTTCAGGAAGATGACCGGATCAGGTCTTGAACCCGCAAGTATATCGAGTGCTATCGTCGATTTCTGCTTGTTGTAATTGTACAGGAGGTATATTGAAAGTGTCACAAGGATGACGTCCACAAAGAACTTCTCCCAGAATGGCTTGTAATTTACCTTTCCTGTTCTGCTCTTCTGCTCCACTATGGAGTTCTTGGCGTATTTGAACACCGGAAGTGTCACAAATAATATAGCTATAACAGCGGCAGCCAGACTGTATACTATCATCCACGGATCTACTCCATAGAAATGTGTATCCTTAAATCCAAACTGCAGGAACGAATCCGTGCTTGCTGCAAGCTTACACAGAAGATATCCTATAGGGATTCCTATCACTATGGCTATCGCCGACAGTATTGCCGACTGTCCAAGGTATATTCCGAGAACCTGCTTCGTGCTGGTACCACGGCTCTTGAGCATGGCGATCTCTCCATCCTCCATCTCAAGTATCTGACTTGATACCATGTAAATGAATGCCAGAAGCAGAACCAGTATTGGGAGTTCCAGAACCCATATGATTATACCGATGGTTCTTGCATCACCTTTATAATCTATAAGCACACTGCTGAAATTCTGCTCAAAATATTTATCTGACTTCTCAAATGACTGGAGATAATACAGCGTGTCCATGGCATTCTTGTGTGTTATCTGTGAGTAGTCAAGCATGACGTGATCCACGTAGTATATTGTGAGGAAGCCGTACTTGCCTATCATGTCGTTGAAGTCATCCTTCTTCACATATACCTCGCTGTCGAGATCTGCAAGCTGGTCATACCAGAAGCTGTCTGAGTAATCCTTCTCCTCAAATACACCTACGATCTGATACTTCATAGGATTGCCCTGTGAGTCAACGGCATCGCTGAGTCCGGTATCTATGCTGAATACCTCTCCAACGACAAGGCCGTATTTATCAAGGTTTCTCTGTGAGATGATACAAGGATACACACCATCCTCTGTCTTGGCATCCTCGAGTGACGTTCCATATGTTATGTTCACATGATCCTCTATCTGTGGCATATATGTCATGTTGAAGCTGGTCCTGTGATTCAGGTTGCTCTGGGTGTAACCCGCCTGAAGTGACAGGCTGGTCTGCTTCTGCAGGGCATCAATCTCCATGTAGTAGTTCCACATGTCCTCATATTTGCCAATCCTGCCAAGCACTGCATCGGCATCGGCATAATCATCTACTGCGCATGAGCCTGATCTGCCGATAGTTGCCGGGTACTTGTTCTGCTCTACCATCGCCGCGTCAAACTTGGACGACATGAGCATATCCAGCGCTCCGTTTTTGAACATTGGGTTGCACGATGCAACAGCCACCAGCAATATGATTCCAAGCAGGAGACATGCATTTAACCACTTCTTGTTCAATAATTTATGTGATAAAAATTTAAACATTATATCTCCTCTCTGCTACTCTGCTGTTGTCGCATCTCCGCCAGATGAATCCGATCCGCCATCCGACTGGCTGTCTGCGCCTGACTTTGAATTATCGGAACCATCTGATGAACTCGATGAGCCACCGGTGGATGTTGCTCCTGATTCCTTAGCTATTACATCGCCCTCTGAAAGACCTGACAGTATAACCGTCTTGGTCTTGTCTGCCTCGCCGAGAGTGACATACTGCTTTATGATCTCATCATCCTTGATGAGCCATACATAGTCATACTCATTTGAATTGTTCTTGCTCGTCTCATGATAGATCATGTTGTTAGGTATCATGACCACGTTCTCATAGGACTTTGTCGGGTAGCTGACCTGATATGACTTCGGCTTCTTGTAAAAGCTTGCATCATCAACCTTTATATAATACTTCAGTTCATCACTGCCTGAACACTTGGTTACGTGAACCCCGCCCTCTGAATCAGTACTGATATATGACTTGGAGCTGTCTCCGGTGCTTCCGACACACACTCCGCTTATCTTCTTGCCGCTGTTGTTGTTCTTATTTGATATTGAAACCTTCTGGTTTACAGCAAGTTTTCCCTCTGATATGGATATCGCCAGAATCACATTGTCGTTGCTTCCGACTGTGAGTACATTTGCACCTTCCTTGACAGCCACATCAGTCTTTGCGTCAACCGAAAGGACTGTTCCCGCCTGGTCAGCGTAGACAGTTATCTTTCCGCTTCCATCATTGTTCTTGTTGAGCTTTTCTCTCTGTGCGTTTAAGCTCTTGATGGTTGCATTGTGTGTATATATCCTAAGATCCTTGTTGTATGTAACAACATTTCTCTGGCACACGAGCTGCTCCGCCATGTAGAGAGTGTTCTCTGCATCCGTCGGCGTTGCCACCTTACCCTTCTGGTATCTCGTGATCTCATTTGTAAGCTCATTTATCTGATCATCAAAATCCTTGAGATCCGAACTGTAAGTCTGGTTCTCCTCGCTGATCTGGTTGTCTATATCCTTGACCGCCGCTGTTCCGCCGCCACTGTCAAGGACAAACAGCACATCACCCTTCTTAACCTTCTGGCCCTTCTTGACGTTGAGTGACGTGAAACGTCCATCGCATGGTGCAGTGTAGCTGACACTGTTGAGATCCTCCACCGAGAAAGAATCGCTCTTCACCGTTGCTGTCTTGGTATATGAATCGAGTGCCACCGTGTATTCTGTGTAATCACTAGGCATGACCGCATCTGAAGCGTAGTAGACAAGATCGCCTTCCTTGAGTCCGCTGACTACCTCTGTGTAGTTATTGTCGCTGGCACCGGTCTCTATATCCCTGCGCTCCTTCTCACTGGAATCTGTCTTGACATATACAAATTTCTGGTTGTTCTCCTCGTATATGGAATCATTTCCCACTGTGAGTACGTCCTTTGCATCGGATGTACTAAAATACAGAGACACCGTGTTGCCCACGCTGAGGATCTTCTCTGCATCCTTCACGCCCTTGAGCTTAAATCTTGTGTATGGAAGGCTTGACATGCTCTGTGCCACGGCTATCTCCTGATTGGTGTAGTTATATGGCACGATGTCATACTGCTTTCCGTCTATAACAGTGTACATATTCTTATACATGCTGTATGTATTCTTCTTGAAGCTCTCACCGGTTATCTCTATATATGGATCGCTGTAATCTGAAACCACGACCACGTTCTCACCGCCGCCGACAGTATTCTCACTGCCGCTTATCTTCTTGGCGTATGTTACCGTGCCCGGACGGTCTGCCTTGAGCGTTCCGCTCTGCTTGACCTTGTCCTCATCCTCGTCCTGCTGTGTGAGCTTTTTCTGCTCATACTCATATAAAAGATTATCGTACCTGTTGTTCTCCTCATTTATGGCTTTTTCTGTTCTGGCCTCTGCAGCGCCCTTTGAATCACCGATCTCTTCGCACGCCTTTATCTTCCAGTCCAGCTCAGCCTGATTCTGCTCATATATCTTCTGCTTGATCTCATGTGAATACTTCTTCACATCCTGGGAATCAGCTCCCGAGCTGTCGTCCCCATCCATCGATGTTGAAGAATCATCCACTATTGAGCCTGAATCTGTACCACTGCCATCGTCTCCCGATGCTGTGGATGCATTGCTGTCGGTCTCTGCAAGAACCGTGTCCTTCTTGACCTCATCGCCCACATTCACATACACCTTTGACAGAGTCACAGATGTGTCATAGTAATAACAATAGTCAGTTGGGACTATCGTTCCGGTCTTGATGACCTTTTTGCCTATATCTCCATATGTGACCGGTCTGTATGCCTCGTTTGTACTTACAGGTTCAACGAGCTCAGGAACCTTCTCGCTGTTCTCCTTGCCACAGCCCGCCATTCCTCCTGCCATGACAAATGACATTACCAGGCATGCTATTCTGGCGGTCATATTCTTTTTTGTCCGTGTGCTGCCTTTATGCATAATATTCTGTCTCATCAATTTATCACCACCTGCTCTCCGGCCTTCAGTCCTGATTTGATAACTGTATAATCATCCACCGTATCTCCAACGGTAACTTCTACCGCATTCCTGTATCCGTCCTCATTTACAGTGTACACATACTTCTTCTCACCCGAGCCGTCAAACACAGCCTTTTTATTCACATATACAACGTTCTTTACAACCGGCTTATCTATGACCATCTTGAGGGTATCCGCTTCGGTCACTCCGGTCATATCACTGACAGGCTGAAATGTAAGTTTCTGCATCTCCTCTCCGGTGGCAGAGCTTGTATACTTCTCACACTTCGTGAGCTTCAGTGTAAATGTTGCCTCCTGAAAATCAGCATCGTAGGTCTGCCCCTCCTTGAATTCGTATGAATCCGCAGTCTCTGATACATAATCAGACGAACCCGAATCCACCGTTATGAGCGTATCACCCGCTGTGACATATCCATACTGCAGATCTGAGTTGACATAAGTCACTGTTCCGTTCTTGTCTGCAATGACCTGATACTCCTTCATTCTCTCGTTCTGCTCTTTGATGTATGTATCCGCCAGATCCATATCCTCCTTCGCCGCGGATATGTCACTGGAGTAATCCTGGCTGCTGTCTATGCTCGCCAGCCTGTTGTAATGGTCTATAAGAAGCTGATCCCGCTCCTTCTGATCCGTATACTGATCTATGGTCTTCTGGATATCCTTGGCCTCAAACTGGATCATCACATCGCCTTTGGCCACCTTATCGCCCTCTTTTACCTTGACCTCCTGAACCTTGTAGTCAGACTGCTGTATCGAGTAATCATTGCTGCTGTAACCATCAGGCTTGAGCTCCAATGTCAATGAGGACTGGATATCTCCGCTCTTAACCTGATCCGTATTGAATTCCACCTTGCTATACGGCTCTATATTTATTCTGGAACTTCCTGTCTGTCCACCGGTACTGCCTCCGCAACCAACCAGCGACACGGACATCAGACCGGCAATCGCTGCCGCCAGAACCTTCTTATTGAATATCGCTTTTGACACGCTCTATTCCTCCTGTTTTTATGAATATATTTGATTCTACCCCCTGTCAGCCCATATATCAAGGAAATCTCCCGGGAGTTAATATTAGTTAAAAAAAAAGAGAAAGCTTATGTTTTAAGCTTTCTCTAGAAATAAAAAATGCGGGAGATGGGAC
>NZ_JBEHVV010000037.1:0-7167 GCF_040227395.1 Coprococcus sp. RTP21428st1_C9_RTP21428_210409 | reverse complement strand
GGACTTGAACCCACACGCCGTTTCCAGCACTAGATCCTTAGTCTAGCCTGTCTGCCAATTCCAGCACTCCCGCATATTCTATATGTAATTGATAACCGCCCATTCTCTCACATCCGAAATTCCATAGGACTTTCAAAATAAAAATGCGGGAGATGGGACTTGAACCCACACGCCGTTTCCAGCACTAGATCCTTAGTCTAGCCTGTCTGCCAATTCCAGCACTCCCGCATATTTATGTGATGTCGACTTCTGTGCTCGTCACCAACGAATAAGATAATACCATCTATCGAATACAAAGTCAACAACTTTTTTCAGATTTTTATCATATTAGTGAGCTTTCTGTCCACATCCTTCATAAGGTACTCCTTGAACGCTGTGTAATACTCATGTGTGAACTGTGTATACAGGAACTTATTCCAAAGATTACTGCAGTATGTACTGTCAAAATCATAATATGAATCAGTATATACCAGACCATTGCTGAACCTGGTCACATCCAGATACGGTTCCTTTCCTGCATAGTTAAGTCTCATAACGAGGTTCTTCTGCTCACTACAGCAAGCAAAAGTCTCAAGAAACATCTTCATCTGATCCTTTGTTATTCTCTCTACGAACATATGTGCCTCCTACTCTGTGTCTTTACTCTCATTGGTCATATCCCCTTAACCTCTATAATTATAGCATACGCCTCCGAATTATAAAACCTTTTCGCGCAACAAAAGAACCGGATGTGTAAGTTTATACCACATCCGGTTCTTTTTACTTATATATAGAAGATTCTATATTCTATATTATGATAACTGTGCCTTTGCAACCTCAACAAGCTTTGCAAATCCCTCAGCATCGCTGATAGCCATCTCTGAGAGCATCTTTCTGTTGATGTCAACACCTGCCAGCTTAAGACCATGCATAAGCTTGCTGTATGAGATGTCATTCATTCTTGCTGCTGCGTTGATACGAGCGATCCAGAGCTGTCTGAACTGTCTCTTTCTCTGCTTTCTGCCAGCGTATGAAGATGTAAGTGCTCTCATAACTGACTGCTTTGCTACTCTATACTGCTTGCTTCTTGCTCCTCTGTAGCCCTTTGCAAGCTTTAATACCTTATTGTGCTTCTGCTTTGCGTTCATTCCGCCTTTAACTCTTGCCATTGGTTTTCTTCCTCCTGATCTATTAGATATAAGGTAATATCTTCTTCATTACCTTCTCGTTTGTTGCGTCTGTCATTGTAGCCTTTCTAAGATTTCTCTTTCTCTTAGTGGTCTTCTTTGTTAAGATATGACTCTTATAAGCTTTAGATCTCTTTAAACCGCCGTTAGCTGTTTTCTTGAAACGCTTAGCTGCTGCTCTTTTTGTCTTTAATTTAGCCATTTTACTTACTTCCTCCTTGAATTATATGTCTATAATAATTTAACGCTTTTGTGTTAAAAACATTATCATGCTTCTTCCTTCAAACTTAGCAGGCTTATCGATAACTGCTATCTCTGCAAGCTTCTCAGCAAAGTTGTCAAGAATAACCTTTGACTGCTCTACATGCGCAAGCTCTCTTCCCCTGAATCGCAGTGTAACCTTAACCTTATCGCCATGCTCAAGGAACTTTCTTGCCTGATTGATCTTGGTATTAAGGTCATTCGCATCGATGTTCGGTGAAAGTCTGACTTCCTTGACTTCCATGGTCTTCTGCTTCTTCTTGGCCTCTTTCTCTTTTCTGGCCTGCTCATAACGATACTTACCATAGTCAACTATCTTGCACACCGGTGGCTGTGCCTTAGGTGCTATCTTCACAAGATCAAGTCCTGCATCCTGAGCCATCTTGTATGCATCCCTGGATGACATTATTCCAACAAGCTGACCATCTTCTCCGATGAGTCGTACCTCTCTGTCTCTAATCTGTTCGTTGATCATTAAATCGCTAATGACTCTCTACCTCCACACTTTTAAAATTCAATTCTCTGACATAAGAAAAGTGGATAGAACCATCTATCCACTTTCTTAATACAAAGCATATTCAAACTCAGGAAAACCCTGTAAATCTTCTAAGCTAAATATTAACCCGAGTCATGTCAGACCATGCTGAGGTGAGAGTGGATACTCTGCTTCTATGTTCACTGTTTCACACAGCAATGGTAGAATACCACATCGCCAGCCGTGTGTCAACTGTTATTTTTCTTTTGTCGATATGCCTCTGTGCTGCCTTTATATCACTCATTATCGCCGTGGGATTCAACCGGGATGAACACCCTGTCATTGTCCTCTTCCTTCACCGGCTTCTGACTCTCCTGCGCAAGCTTCACAAAATACATCTGAGAATCCAGTTTTGCCTTGCCCCTGAGATCCTGTTTCGCATATGATCCGTCAGGCTGCATTATGTGAGCCTTGAGTGTATCCTCAAGCTGTATCTTAAGAATATTCTTTATCTTCTTCTTAAGCTCCGGATCCTCTACAGGGAACGTTATCTCAACTCGCTTGTCCAGATTTCTAGGCATCCAGTCCGCACTTCCCATGTATATATCCTCAAATCCGTCATTGTAGAAATAAAATATTCTCGAGTGCTCAAGATAATTTCCAACTATGGATCTTACTGATATATTATCTGAAAGTCCCGGAACTCCTGCCTTGATACAGCATATTCCCCTGACGATGAGCTCTATCTTTACACCTGCCTTTGAGGCATCGTAGAGCGCATTCATGATCATCGGATCACAGAGACTGTTCATCTTGGCAACTATCCTTGCCTTTTTGCCCTGTCTCGCATTCTCTGCCTCACGGCCTATCAGCATGAGGAATTTGTCCTTCAGCCAGATCGGGGCAACTGCAAGCTTGTTCCACTTTTTCGGCTCTGAATATCCTGACAGCATGTTGAACACCGCCGTCGCGTCCTCTCCTATGGCATCGCTGCAGGTGAGAAGTCCCATGTCAGTGTAAAGCTTTGCGGTCTGATCATTGTAATTTCCTGTTCCCAGATGCACATATCTTCTGATTCCGTCCTCCTCGCGTCTGACAACCAGTGCGATCTTGGAATGTGTCTTAAGACCCACAAGGCCGTAGATAACATGACATCCCGCCTGCTCCAGTTTCTTGGCCCACGCTATATTGTTCTCCTCGTCAAATCTTGCCTTGAGCTCGACGAGAACAGTTACCTGCTTGCCATTTTCGGCAGCCTGTGCAAGTGCCGCGATGATAGGCGAATTGCCGCTGACACGGTAAAGTGTCTGCTTGATCGCCAGGACATCAGGATCATTTGCCGCCTGTTTTATGAACTCTATGACCGGAGTGAACTCATAATATGGATGGAACAGAAGGATGTCTCCCTTCTTTATCCTGTCAAATATATGGCTGTAATCGCCCATTCCAGGTACCGGCTGTGGCTTATATTTAGGGTACTTCAGATGGTCAAATCCATCTATACCGTTAACTTTCATGAGAAACGTAAGATCCAGTGGTCCGTTGATCTTGTATACGACCTCGTCATCGACTCCGAGATTCTTCTTGAGTTCCTTAAGGAGCTTCTTGTCCATGGCCTCGTCCACCTCAAGTCTTATGACCTCGCCCCACTGTCTCTGTTTCAGCTGCTTCTCGATCTCCTTCAGCAGATCTGCGGTCTCCTCCTCATCTATGGAGAAGTCTGCATTTCTCATGATTCGGTATGGATATGCACACACTATGTCGTAGTTCAGGAACAATTTGTCGAGATTCTTTTCGATAACCTCTTCCAGGAGTATTATCTCAGTAACGTCCTTCTCTTCCGATGGAAGCCTTACGATCCTTGGAAGCACCGAAGGAACCTGAACTGTTGCTATATCCGTAACATCCTTTTTCTTGTCGTATATGAGCGCACCTATATTCAACGATTTATTGCGCACCAGCGGAAATGGCCTGGATGAATCAACCGCCATAGGTGTGAGTACCGGATACACATCCTTTTCAAAGTATTTGTCAACATACTTCGCCTGCTTCGGAGTGAGATCCTCATGGTGTCTCACAAGCTTCAAACCGTTCTGGGCAAGCTGGGGTATGAGGGCTCTGTTCAATGTCTGATACTGATTCTTCATAAACTCCTTTGTGCTGGCATGGAGAGCATCAAGCTGTTCTCCCGCTGTCATTCCAGCTATATCCCTCTTGGTATATCCCGCATGAACCATATCTGTCAGTGATGCTATTCTTACCATAAAGAACTCATCCAGGTTGGATGCCGTTATACTCAGGAACTTTATTCTCTCAAACAGAGGAATGGTTCTGTCCTTTGCCTCGGACAGACATCTCTTATCAAATTCAAGCCAGCTTAGCTCTCTGTTATAAAATATCGGATTCTTATCTGCCATCCTTTACAACCCCCTTTTCTGTTTTAACACAGGCTTCACTCCAAAGACCTTTCTGAACAGTTCAGTCTTAGTCTTGAATACCCCTGCCTCAAGTGTAATATCATTCAGTGTATCTACCGTCATCGTGAGCACATAGTCCTTGAAGCTGAACTTCATGTCACTTATCTTCTGTCTGTGACTCTTGTCAAGAACATCCGCAAGTCTAAGTATGGATGCCAGCTTAGCAACCTTCATGTAATCCGCAGTCATCAGTGATACCTGCGCCTTTGTCTGTGAAGGGAGATAATACTCGTTGAACTTCACGATATTTGCTATCTCCTCCCTCTCCTTGTGGGACAGTCCAAGTATCTCCGTGGACATGATTATGTGATAGGACATCATGGTGCCCTCGTTCATATTTACAAATTTACCACAACTGTGGAGCATGGCTGCTATCTGGAGCTGGAGCCTCTCTCTCCTTCCAAGTCCGTGAACGCTCTTGAAAGAATCAAATATATCCAGCGCGTTCTGCGTCACATTCTGTGTGTGCCTCCTGTTGACCTTATATTTCTTGGCTATGCTGTTTGCCGATGCAATGATATCTTCATCGAAATTCTTGTTCAGCAGAAGTGTACCGTTCTTATCCATATAATCGGCAACTATTCCGTCACAGAACGTAACATCCGGCGTGATGATATCCTCCGCCCTTGAGTTGTCGAGGAATGACTGATAAATGATCGCCATCGGAAGCATCAGTGTCGCCCTCTCGTATGGCACACCGTATTTTTCTGAAAGAACCTCCGGAGTGGTCTCAACTACCTTGTGATAAAGCACGCGGAACTGATCTCTTGTGATCTTGTCTGTGATCTTCAGCTCCGGTCCGACCTTCTTCAGATTTGCGATTCCGTCTCCTATAGCTATTATGCTCTTGATGTCCTTATCGTTTATAAAGAGGTTCCTGAACTCCTCTATGAAGTTCGATACGAACTCCTCCATGATATTCTCCAGAGCCACCGTGTCTGCGCCGTATTTTGCCAGATAATCCCTTATTCTCACGGCTCCTATAGGAAGGTTCTGTGTCTGGATCAGATTCTGCTTGTCAAATATAGATATCTGAAGACTTCCCGCTCCTATGTCCAGAAGCGCCCTGTTCTTCGTGTCGGCATCCTCAAACTTCGACTTTGCCGCATACGCCTTGTAGTTCATGAATCTCTGCTCCGAGTTGCTGAGCACTGAGACGTCGATGCCTGTGTGCTGCTTTATCCTCTCAAGAACCATGACTGAATTCTCCGCCTCACGCACAGCGGACGATGCATACGCCTTGTATTCACGCACATCGTATTCCTTCATCTTCCTGCGGAATTTGTTGAGGATCTCACATACCTTCATTATGGAATCCTCGGTTATCCTGCCACTGTTGTAGGTATCACTTCCGAGCTCAACTGTGCTGTTGACGTAATCGATCTCCCTCGCCCCTTTTTTGGGAGTTATCTCATACACCTTCATTGACAGCTCGTTAGAACCTACATCGATGGCTGCAAATACCTTACTTACCATATCTACCCCACCTTTCATGTTACTTATCAGTATGTTCCAATTATCTTGAAATCCATAGAATCCTTATTTATACGATCCAGCGCATCTATCGTCGCCGGATCCATGAGACTTCCCTCAAGAGTTATGAAGAATGAATATTCCCATTTTCTTCCCCTGAGAGGCCTCGACTCAATGCTTGTCATATTGAGCCCGTTATGTTTTATATGTCCAAGTATACTGTAAAGGGTTCCACTCTCATGTGGCAGTGCAAAGCATACGGATATATTTCCCGCACTCTTCACATACTCCTTTTTCTTTGACAGTATGATAAATCTCGTTGTGTTGTTCTCATTGTTGACTATATCGTCCTTGAGTATCTCAAGTCCGTATATATCTGCGGCAAGAGCGCTCGCTATGGCAGCCTGGGTAATATCACCTTCATCCCTGACCTTCACCGCACCCACTGCAGTGTTCGCAACCGGGCACTGTGCGTATCCGGCTCTGTTTAGGAATTCACTGCACTGCAGAAGCCCCTGTGGATGGGAATATACAGTCTGTATATCAGAAAGCTTTGAGCCCGGAACTCCCATGAGCATATGTGCCACCTTGACCTCGTCTCCGCCCACGATGGTCAGGCCGCTGCTGCCAACCATATCATATATGCCACTCACAAATCCGGCAGAGGAATTCTCTATAGGCAGGACTCCGTAATCAGCCTTGCCGCTCTTCACCGTCTCTATGACATCCTCAAATTTTGCAACATTTACTTTCTTTATATCCTTGCCAAAATAGTCATGCATAGCCTGATGACTGTAAGCCCCCGGAACACCCTGGTATACAACCACCGTGTCTTTATCGACCTTCAAATGATCCACGGGCACAAACCCGCTCACCACATCAGAGCTTATATGTGCCAGCGCAATATCTCTGTCCTCAACGCACGCTCTGTCGATAAGCTCATTCTTTCTGGTGATAAGCTGCTGTATCTGCTCCTCCAGACTGTTTATCTCTTCCAATGTATTCATTCTATCTATCCTTCCACTTGAAGTGTCAAATTTGTCACTGTTTGTCCAGCCCGGCACGAAGCTCGGATATTGTCTTGCCAAGCAGCGGGTGCCTCTTGTATCCCGCTATCGCGGACAACGGTTCAAGTACAAACTCTCTCTTGTGCATCTCCACGTGTGGTATGTGAAGATCCTCACTGTCATACACGACATCATCATAAAGCAGGATATCGATATCCAGAGTTCTCGGTCCCCAGTGGATCAGCCTCTCTCTTCCCGCCTCTTTCTCTATTCCATTCACCAGTCTCAGCAGTTCCTCAGGAGTCCTG
>NZ_JBEHVV010000036.1:0-26956 GCF_040227395.1 Coprococcus sp. RTP21428st1_C9_RTP21428_210409 | reverse complement strand
GCTCGATACTCATACTCGGCGCTCTGTGCTGCTGCGGTGCGGGCGTTGGCATATGTATATCCAGACAGAATATGGATCATGTGCTCGATTATACATTTGCCTCATATGGGGGTGACGCTGAGACGGACAGCAGGAATATCCGCGCGAAACTGGAGGAAACCGGCGTGTTGGAGGATTTCTCGGACGTATTCGATATGAAGCTTGGTTATATAAAGATGGGTGAAAATGAGTCCCATGATGATGCTGTGAACGTGGGGAATGTCATATCCGCACTTGAAAAACTCAAGGTTTCAGAGGACAGGGACGTGCTTATAAATAACATGTCATACATGACATACCCTTACCTGATCCAGGAGAGTGCGTACAACAAGGTGCTTGAGACTGCGGGAAAGGAGCCTTTGGAGCTCGGAGAGAATGAACTGGCACTCTATACGGATTTCTTTACTGATTACCGCGGAGGTTTACTGAATGAGGTATTGGCAG
Organism: Coprococcus sp. RTP21428st1_C9_RTP21428_210409; assembly: GCF_040227395.1. Classification (NCBI taxonomy): domain Bacteria; kingdom Bacillati; phylum Bacillota; class Clostridia; order Lachnospirales; family Lachnospiraceae; genus Coprococcus; species Coprococcus sp. RTP21428st1_C9_RTP21428_210409. Next base: position 26,473 of record NZ_JBEHVV010000036.1, on the reverse strand, counting down.
AGCGTCCGGAGGTGGATGTAAGAGGAGATGAGTATCATCTGACCGGAGAGGTCCAGACCACGAAGATTGTGACAGATTCATCGATAACCCTGTCGTTCGGACTTATCGTGGACGATGATACATTTGCCAGACTGACAAATGACAATTACGAGTTATATGTAAATGCCGTTCTCAAAAAGGATATCGTGGACGATAAGGGCCTCATGAAAGCCATAATGGACGAAAATGAGAAACTTGACGGCATAGATTTTGAGAGTATAAACGCTGATTGCGAGAGTTATCTGCAGAACATAGGAAGAAATATGTTCTACACGGTGGCTGCAGGATATATAACGCTTTATTTGGCGGTGGTGTTCCTCATAATCGCAAATACCATAATCGGTGTTCAGTTCCTGATGGGACAGAGAAAGTCCGGCAGAAGGTACAGAACCCTTGTGAAGCTTGGCGCGACATACGAAATGCTCTGCAGCTCAGCAAACAGACAGGTGGGCTGGTATTTCGGAATCCCGGTTGCCGTGGCGGCGGTCAGCAGTATATTCGGTGTGCGTGCTCTGCTCACGGGAATCCTGTCAGAATCCATGCGAGGCAGTGTGAAACAGATACTTATCATAGCTGCGGTTATGATAATCCTGTTGTGTGTGGTAGAATATATCTATATGACAGCGGTGAAACGCTCAAGCAACAGATATCTCATGGCGATGATGACACCGGAAAGGGTTGAGTAAACGGTGAAGTGTGTGATGGTGGTTGAGGACGATGTCCTCATGTGCGATGAACTTCTGGATATGCTGACAAAGGCAGGATACAGGGCAGTTAAGCCAGATGGATTTGACAACATAATAGAACAGATACTGGACATGGCTCCGGATATTCTTCTGCTGGATATCAATCTTCCTGGCAGGAGCGGCTTTGACATATGCCGGGAGATCAAGAGGCGGAGCTCTGTCCCGGTGCTGGTTCTCACATCGAGGGACCAGCTAAAGGACGAGCTCCATGCGCTGGAGCTGGGCGCTGATGAATTCCTCACGAAGCCATGCCGCCGTGAGCGGCTTCTGGCCCGGGTGGCAAATGTGCTCAAGAGGTACGAGGGCAGACAGAACCTGATCGAAGGAGAAGGGTTTCTTCTGGACACTCAGACATACACTCTGTATATAGATGGGAGATCTGCGGTGCTTCCACAGAATCAGGGACGTATATTTGAGACACTTATGACAAGCGGAGGAGATGTCGTGTCTAAGGAGAAACTTTGTGAGGCAGTGTGGGGCACATCGGAGTATATAGATGAAAATGCCCTGCAGGTGAATCTTACAAGACTCAAAAAGAAAATGGCGGGACTGGATATGAAGGCAAAGATCATAGCTGTAAGAGGCGTTGGATACAAAATATTCCCTGGGGACGGAGGTGCCTGACCCACTTGTCAGAGTGGAGAAAATATGAAAAGATTTGGACTTGTTATAAAACAGAATATTGTCTGGCTTGGTCTGCTGCTTCTGATGGACGTGGCGTTCTGCTTCTTCATGTGGCTTGTGGCACCAGAGGCATTTGTCAGAATAAGGGTGCTGGTTGGCATGTTCACTGTGATACTGTTCGCGGCGGTGTGCTCGGTGCTGTGTATAAAGGACAGGAAGAAGATTGAGGCGTTCAGGAGATTTGTCACTGCCCCGGATGAACAGAGCGAGATAGAAATGAGGAGCCTGTGCGGGGCTTCTGAACAGGAATATGTGAGCGTGCTGTCGGAGGAGCTTCACGATCTGAGAGATTCAGTGATGCAGAGTGGCAGACAGCTCAGGGATTATCAGGAGTATGTGGAGAACTGGGCACATGAGATCAAGACCCCCATCTCTCTGCTGACATTTGTGGTGGACAACAGGAGAGATGAGCTGCCTCATAATGTTGTGATGAAGATGGACAATGTGACCAGCCAGATGCAGAACTATGTGGACCAGATGCTCTACTACGCCAGACTGAAAAGCGATTCCAAGGATTATCTCATGGAGAGCATAGATGTGGAAGAATGCGTGGATGAGGTGATAGCTGACTACAGATCCCTGCTTGAGGAGAAGGGCATACGGGTCAGAAAGTGTCTTGAGAATGGAGAGGTGTACAGTGACCGCAGGGGATTGCAGTTTATACTCGGTCAGCTTGTGAGCAATTCCATGAAATACACAAATGAGCAGCCGGAGATATCATTTGACTTCTGGACGGCGGGTGACAAAAAGCTGCTGTCCGTGAGTGACAATGGCATAGGTGTAAAGAGCTGTGACATGCCATACATATTCGAGAAGGGTGTCACGGGTGATTCGGGTGAGAACAGGAAGCATGCAACGGGCATGGGACTGTATCTTGTCAGTGAGATGGCGCATGATCTGGGTATCACAGTGACGGCAAATTCAAAGTGGCAGAATGGATTCGAGATAGTACTTGAATTCCCGGATGTGGAGACAAAGATATAAAAGTGAGGAGGCAGATACAGTGTTGTGCGTATCTGCCTCCTCACTTTTTACCGGGATATTTTATAATAAATTTATGAGTGGCGGTCTGTTAATAATCACTTTGATATTTTATAATGTAAGCATTGGTTGTAATTTAGTTGATGGTGCAAAGTCAGTTTACGTGGACTGAAACTCAGTGGGAAAGGAGAATATAATTATGGAGATCAGAAAAGCGACAGCAGAGGATTTTGATATTGTATTTGATTTTATAGAAAAATTATGGACATATAATACATATGACAGGGAAGAAATACGCAAAGTATATATGGACGTCATAGATGACGAACGCAGCTTTGCGTTTTTATTATGGGATGAAGGCATTTGCAGAGGCATGTGCCATGGAGACTATTTAAATACATTCTGGATGTCGGGGCTCACATGCTATGTGTCAAGTCTCATAACAAGAGAGGAGGACCGTGGCAAGGGATATGGTGTGGCACTCCTGGATCATGCAAAGGAGCTTGCAAAGCAGAGGGGATGCAAGGCCATCACCCTTGATTCCGGACTTCCGAGGACAGGGGCACATGGCTTCTACGAACACTATGGATTTGAAAAGAGCTGTTATGGCTTCGAGATGATGATATAAATTATCTGCAGAGATTTGTAAGGAGGCAAAATATGTGTACAGCAGCGACATATAAGACAAAGGATTTCTATTTTGGAAGAACGCTGGATTATGAATTCTCGTACGGCGATGAGATTACCGTGACTCCGAGAAATTATCCGTTTGAATTCAGATATATGGGCAGGATGGACAGCCATTATGCCATGATAGGAATGGCACATGTGGCGGGTGACTATCCTCTCTACTATGATGCTATAAATGAGAAGGGACTTGGAATGGCAGGCCTGAATTTCGTTGGAAATGCCGCGTATCAGGAAGCTGATGAGAGTGAAGACAGGGACAATGTAGCTCAGTATGAGTTTATTCCATGGATACTCGGAAGCTGTGCCAGTGTAGGCGAGGCAAGGGTGGCACTGGATAGGATGACTCTGACAGGAACACCATTTTCTGAGCAGCTTCCTACGGCGCAGCTCCACTGGATCATTGCGGACAGAAATGGTGCCATAACAGTGGAGTGCATGGCTGACGGACTTCATGTGTACGAGAATCCGGTTGGAGTCCTCACGAACAACCCGCCATTTCCTCAGCAGATGTTCCTGCTCAACCAGTATATGGGACTGTCACCGAAGCAGCCAGTGAACACATTTGCACCAGAAGTTGGATTGAGCGCTTACAGCCGCGGCATGGGGGCCATAGGACTTCCTGGGGATCTGTCGTCCACGTCAAGATTTGCCAGGGTGGCATTTGTGAAGCAGAACAGTCTGCCTGCGGATTCTGAGGCTGAGAGTGTAAGCCAGTTCTTTCACATACTTGGCTCTGTGGATCAGCAGAGGGGCTGCTGTGAGGTCGCACCTGACAAATACGAGATCACGATATACACCTCATGCTGCAATGCAGACAAGGGTATATATTACTACAATACCTATGAGGGACATCAGATAAATGCTGTTGATATGAACAGGGAGGATCTGGACGGCGCAGAGCTTGCCAGATACCCTCTTATCCAGGGGGAGAATATCAATTGGCAGAACTGATGTATGTGGCTTACAAGGGAGAAAGGATGCTGTATGAGTAAAAGCAAGGTTACAATAAAAGAAATAGCGGAGATGGCTGGGGTGTCAATAGCCACGGTATCACATGTTATAAATAGGACGAGGTATGTAAGACCTGAGCTTGTGGATAAGATAGAGAAGATCATTGTAGAGACAGGATACCAGAATAAGATAGCTGATAAGGAGAGAAAACTGCTGGTTGGACGGGAGTCCACGATAGTTGCAGTCATTCCAAACATTGAAAGTACTATATACAGAGATATGGTAGCTTATGTGAAGCAGCTTGTCAGTGTGCAGGGATATCAGTTCCTTGTGGCGATAACAGACAATGATCTCAAGGAGGAGGCGCAGGTGCTTGCCGGACTTCTGGTGAATAAGAAGGTTGCAGGGATCATACATGCGCCGGTGAGTGATGTGGCATCTAACTACACAAAACTCATACAGTCGGGTGTTCCATTTGTCTGCGTGGAGAGAAATATACTTGGATCAGGGATAGACTCGGTTGAGTTTCGCGACCGAGAGGCTATATTTAAGGGCGCAGATTATCTGCTTGCGAGTGGACACAAAAATGTTTTGTTTTTCAGAGAGAGTACGGACAGTACCACCAGGGATGAGAGAACAAAAGGTTTCCTGAATGCTCTGGAGAAATACAATATAAATACAAATGATGCAAACATTGTTGATGTGACGTTGGAAAAAGGAGAGGATGACTGCATGCTGGCTATTCAGAAAGCCCTGCGCAGATACAGGCCGACCGCTGTACTTGCGGGGGGCAACAGAATAACTCTTTATCTTATGAAGACACTGAGAGATATGGGAATCGACTGTCCGGGAGAGATATCTGTGGTTGGATTTGGTGATGAGAGCTGGTCTGAACTTACTTATCCACCTCTTACAATACTGAGAAGAGATGTGAAGGGACTAAGTGCCAAGGCTGTTGGGATGTTGTTTGAGAAGATCAATACGGGAGTTGCCATATCGCATGACTGTTATGCAGATGTAGAGCTTGTAGTCAGAAAATCCACAAAGATGCTTGACAATGGACCATTTGGAGATAAAGCGGCAGCACCGGATTCGGTTGTACTGACAAAAGAAGAGAAACACAGACTAAAGGCAGGACATTACAGGGTTGCGATCTCTTTCCACTATACCGGAACGTCTTGGGCAGAATTGCATGAGAAGGGAATTCGGGAGGAACTTGAGCAGTTTGGGATAGATGTTGTATCAGTTATGGATGCACATTTTGACTCGGAACTGCAGAATGCACAGCTTGATGGCATAAGACTTCAGAAACCGGATGCAGTTATAGCTATTCCAGCGGATGACAGTCGTACCAGAGAAAAGTTTCAGGAGCTTTCAAAGGTGTCAAAGCTTGTGTTCATAAGCAATGTTCCAGATGGCATGTCCAAGAACAGCTATGTGTCCTGTGTATCAGTAAATGAGTCGGAGAATGGAACGAACACGGGAAGAATGTTGGGAGAATATTGTAAGGAAAATAAGAAAAAAAAGGCAGGTTTCATTATTCATGGCGCGGCATTCTATGGAACAAGAGTCAGGGATAATGCTGCTGAGAGAATAATAAAGGACAGTTATCCGGATATCGACATAGTGACGATCAGGAGTTTTGGAGAGATATCTAATGCATATCAGGTAGCCAAGGATGTGATAACTGCCAATCCCGAAATTGAGGCAATGTATGTGAGCTGGGATCGCCCGGCACTTCTGACTATAAAGGCACTCAAGGAGCTTGGCAGGGAGGATGTGGCGGTGTTCACCACTGATCTTGACCATGGCATAGCCCGGTGCATGGAAGAAGGAATAGTTAAGGGACTCAGCACACAGAGACCATACGAGCAGGGAAGAGCGGCTGCGGCAGTTGTTGCCAAGTCCCTGGTAAGTGAAGAACAGCTTCCAAAGTATGTGGGAGTTCAGCCGTATCAGGTCGAGCCAAAACAGCTCAGGCTTGCATGGAAGGAAATCTTCCATGAGTCCATGCCGGACAGACTTGGGTGATATGACATCCGTCAGAGAGAAAATTGTATCTTTCTGGCGGATTTTTTGCGTTTACACACAAGACCTTGGAAGATTGTATCTTTTTCGCCTGAGAAGTTCCCAAGGATACAATTTTGTGTCCAAGTTGCTGTAACCACACCCAAAAGAGAAAATTCCCGGGGAAGTGGTACCGGAGACAAAGGACAAGATTACAAGATACAAGGTGACAAGTAACGGGTGTCAATCATACACTACAAATCCCATAAGTATGACATATCGTAAAATATTTACGTAAAAAATAATAAAAGACCTGCGAACCCTATAATGCAATCGAGTGTTATTTGTACATAATGACGAATAAGCAATAAATAAAACACTTGATATTGACAATAACCGACAAAGGTTATATCATCAAAACATGCAAAGGACGAAAAACAGTTTAAAATTTACGTAAATTAAACCGGTTGTAAACAGTTTTTCGACAACGAGTTAGCAAAAACGAAATACATGATATTGGAGGTAAAAATTATGAGAAAGATTAAGAAGTTATTAGCAGTTGGAGCATGCCTGTGCATGTCACTCAGTTTACTGGCAGGTTGTGGATCAGGAGCAGGAGGCGCATCGGACGGCGGTTCATCTGAATCAGGTACAAAGCAGGAGAGCACGAAGTCATCCGACCTGTCATTTGCATTCTGTACAAACACACTTAACAACACATTCCAGAGTTCAATAGATGCAAAGCTCAAGGAACTCTGTGATGCGAACGGAATATCATATACATGTCTTGATCCTGACTACGATCTGAACACACAGCTCAGCCAGTTATCAGACGTGGCAAACAGTGGATACGACGCAGTGTTCATCATCCCAGTTGATTCAGCAGGTATCACATCTGGTCTTGCAGAGATCAAAGATGCAGGAATCCCAATCTTCAATGTAGATACAGCAGTTATCGAGGATGACATAGAGAACTTTGTAACACAGTTCGTTGGAACAAATGCATACATGGCAGGACAGCTTGTAGGTGAGCAGATGGTTAAGGATTATCCGGATGGAGCAGACATTGCGATCCTTGACTTCCCATCAAATGAGAGCTGTGTAGACCGTGTAAATGGTTTCCTCGATGGTCTCGGTGACAACAAGGACAAGTTCAATATTGTGGCACAGCAGGATGGCGAGGCTGCACTTGATGCATCAATGAGTCTTGCAGAGGATATCATCACAGCAAACACAGATCTTCAGGCATTCTTCTGCATCAATGATCCATCAGCACTCGGTGCTGCAGCAGCAGTTAAGGCAGCAAATAAGACTGGCAAGATCGGCGTGTACAGTATCGATGCTTCACCAGATGGCAAGCAGGCACTCATTGACGGTGAGTTCACAGCAGTTGCATGTCAGGTTCCTGTACAGATTGCAGAGTATGCATTCAACGCAGCACAGAAGTATGTAGGCGGAGATACGACCATTGACGAGAAGAAGGTATATCTTGATTCACACCTTGTACTCAAGGATGAGGCAGAGAAGACAGTTAACGACTGGCAGTAAAGCCGGACCGGCTCCGAAAATAATAGTGAGGAGCTGAACCCGGACTTGGCAGATATGACACAATGTAGATGCATATAACACGGGATAGACCGGGGATCTGAGATCTCCGGCCGTGATCCCGAAAAAGCAGGATAACAAAAGATCTATTTTAGAAACTTGGAGGTTTAATATGGGACAGACAGTTCTGGAAATGATAGGGATAAAGAAAAGCTTCTCTGGAATATATGCTTTAAGCGGCATCGACTTTTCCCTTGAGCTGGGAGAGGTACACGCACTGCTCGGTGAGAATGGTGCAGGAAAGTCCACACTGATCAAGGTCCTCGGCGGAATTTACCAGCCCGACAGCGGAATCATCAAGGTAAATGGCAAGGAGGTCAAGATCAACGGAGTTCCGGCTGCCAGAGAGAATGGTATAGGAATAATACATCAGGAAATCGTACTTGTTCCATATCTTTCGGTGGCACAGAACCTGTTTCTCGGCAGAGAGATAAGGACAAAGCTTGGAACATTGGACTTTGCAGAGATGAACAGAAGAGCAGAGGAGATGATATCATCCCTCGGTGTGAATATAAAGGCAGACACGATAGTAGAAAATTTGACCATCGCACAGCAGCAGATGGTGGAGATCGTTAAAGCGGTCTCATTCAACGGCAAGATAATAGTTATGGATGAGCCAACCTCATCACTTTCAAATGAGGAGGTTGAGCAGTTATTTGAGATCATTGAAAATCTCAGAAAGAAAAAGGTAAGTATAATCTACATCTCCCACAGAATGGAGGAGCTCTTCAGAATATCTGACAGAGTTACCGTCATCAGGGATGGTGCATACGTAGGAACAAAAAAGACATCAGAGACAAGCCCGAATGAGCTGGTTGCGATGATGGTAGGAAGAGATCTGGAGAGCTTCTATGCCAGAGATTACTGTGACATGGACAAAGCGGAGACTGCTCTGGAGGTAAGGAATCTTTCTCAGACAGGTGTCTTTGAAGATATAAGTTTTTCAGTACATAAGGGCGAGATCCTGGGATTCTCAGGTCTGGTAGGTGCCGGACGAAGTGAGATCATGGAGGCGATATTTGGCGCAACACGGCTCACATCGGGAGAGGTGATACTCGGAGGAAAGCCGGTTCACTTCAAGAATCCAATGCAGGCTATCAAGGCAGGCATAGCACTGGTTCCGGAGGACAGAAAGAAACAGGGCCTTGTACTTGGCAACAGCGTGGCATTTAACCTCACACTTTCATCCCTCAGATTCTATATGAATGGAATCGCTATAAGTGAGAGAAAACGAGGCGAGGTAATTGACCATTATTCACAGAGACTGAGGATAAAGGCGGCATCGCCTGAGATTGAGGCGGGCAGCCTGTCAGGCGGAAACCAGCAGAAGGTGGTTCTGGGCAAATGGCTTGCAACCAAGCCGGATGTACTTATTCTGGATGAGCCGACCAGAGGCGTGGATGTAAATGCAAAATTTGAGATATACACAGTAATCAATGAACTGGCAAAGGAAGGCATAGCGATAATCATGGTATCCAGTGAGCTTCCTGAGATCATCAACATGTGCGACAACGTATGTGTGGTCAGAGCCGGAAGACTCGTGAAGAAGCTGTCAAAGGACGAGCTCTCACAGGAAGAGATAATGAAATACGCTGCAGGAGGTATCGAATAATATGGGCGAGACAAAGAAGAATTCAAAAGCAACTTCTATATTAAAGAACAATCCCCTGACATCCATAGTCAAGGGCAACATAGGAATCATAGTGGTTCTGATAATCATGTGTGTGGCGGTAGCACTTGCCACGGACAAGTTCCTCACGACCAACAACATCATATCAGTGCTTAGACAGATATCGATCAACACATACATAGCACTTGGAATGACACTGATAATTATACTTGGACACATCGACTTGTCAGTTGGATCGATAGTAGCCATGTCGGGAACCCTGACCGTAGGATTCATAGTTAACCAGGGACTCCCTCTCGGCGTTGCCATAGTAGCAGGACTTCTGGTTGGTACAGCAGCGGGCTTTATAAGTGGTTTTATAGTTGCTAACTTCAAGGTGCCTGCATTCATCATCACAATGGCCATGATGAACATAGCAAGTGGTATAGCTTATGTCTACACAGGTGGACAGTCAACACGTATCACCAACAAGATCTTCATCGAGATCGGAACAGGATACCTGTTCAATGTGATCCCACTCCCTGTAGTGTACATGGTAGTGCTCATCATACTGTTCAGCTTCATCCTCAGCAAGACAAAGTTTGGAACATATGTATATGCGATAGGTGGTAACCGTGAGGCTGCAAGACTCTCAGGTGTACCTATCAAGAAGATAGAGATCGTAGTATTTACAATATCTGGACTTCTCTCAGCATTTGCAGGACTTGTACTTTGTTCAAGAATGTACTCAGGCCAGCCTTCAGTAGGAAGCGGATACGAACTTGATGCCATCGCAGCCTGCGTACTTGGCGGAACATCCATGACAGGAGGTAAAGGAAGGATCAGTGGAACCGTATTTGGTGCCATGGTCATCGGAATCATCTCAAATGGTCTTAACCTTATCGGAGTGTCATCATACTGGCAGCTCATCATCAAGGGTCTTATCATCGCATGTGCGGTACTCCTTGATGGACAGAAGGGCAAGCTTGAGCTTCTCAAGAAGAAGAAACTGGCAGCAAACTAGTAGAAAGAGAGGATTGATAATATGGAGATTTTTAGAAAGATGTCCTTCGCGGATTCCACGGGAGATGCAATACCTTTCTACCACGAGGGCAAATATCATATATTCTCACTGACTTCCCCTCCGGGAACAACAGTGTACCCGGCAAGACTCAGAACAACATGGAGCCACAGTGTATCAGATGATCTGGTGCACTGGGAGGAGCTTCCTACAGCGCTCTATCCGGGCGAGGGCGACGAGCCGGATGCATCAGGAGTATGGACTGGATCAGTCATATACGGCGAGGGCAAATACCATGCATTCTATACAGGCTACTGCCTCACCGCAGAGTATCAGCAGACCATATGCCACGCTACAAGCGACGATGGAATCACGTGGGTGAAGGATGCAGCCAATCCGGTCATCACACCTATGATAGAGCTTTACGAGAAGCTTGACTGGAGAGATCCATATGTATTCTACAATGAGGAGGACAAATGTTACTGGATCCTCATATCAGCGAGAAGGTTGGATATGCCGATAACCAGAAGAGGATGTATAGTTCTCTACAGATCAAAGGATCTGGTCAACTGGGAATATTACGGACCGATATATTCACCGGGACACACCAACTGTCCTGAGTGCCCTGAGATGTACAAGATGGGAGACAATTGGTATCTCTCATACTCAAGATTCTCAGAATATGTAAATACAATATACAGAGTTGCAAAGTCACCATTTGGCCCATGGAGAAAGCCAAAGAAGGATGGCATAGGCGGAAGAAGATTCTACGCAGCCAAGTCCATGCAGGATGATGACGGCAGACGCTTCTACTTCGGTTGGGCTCACGACAGAGCAGACAGAAGCGACAGAGGTGAATGGTACTGGGGCGGAACCTTCTGCGTGCCGCATGAGGTAGTTGCCACAGCGGATGGAGGACTTGACGTAAAGCTTCCAAAGGAATATGAGCATGTATTTGAGAAGCCTGTGGCATGGGATTACATCCCTGTACTTGGAAATGCAGAGCTTCACGGAGACAGACTGGTTGAGATGGATTCAGTAAGCACATGTACATACGGATTCCTTGGACACAACGAGGAGAGCTACATGCTGAAGTGCAAGATCATGCCTAGAGAGGTGTATGACCATTTCGGTATACTGCTCAAGTCAGACAAGGAAGCAAGCGGATGCCTTCTCCTTGAGTTCGATGTGGCCATGCAGAGAGTGTCACTGGTAAATCTTCCTATGGGAGTTGACCCGTTCTGGGTTCAGTCCTGTCAGGCTGTGCCTCCTGCAACGGAGCCGGGCCCTGATGGAGTCAGAGTGTGCGAGAAGACATTTGACATAACAGAGGGCAGCGAGATAGATGTGAAGATCATCGTTGACCATGATATGGTGGAGGTATTTGTCGGAGAACAGGTGGCGTTTACATACAGAATATATGCGAAGCCTGAGTTTGAGACGGGACTTCTGGCACAGGATGCAAGAGTAGAATTCTATGACATAGAGATCACAGGAAAGTAAAATTCACAAGGAGGATCCAACATGGAAAAGAAATATGATGTTGTGGCTCTTGGTGAGTTCCTGATAGACTTTACACCTGCCGGAAGCACTGATTCCGGGATGAAGCTCTTCGAGCAGAATCCCGGAGGGGCTCCAGTAAACATGCTCACGGCAGTCGGTAAAGCCGGGCTTAAAACTGCCTTCATTGGTAAGGTTGGAGATGACATGCACGGCAATTTCCTTGTTGAGACGGCAAAGCAGGCAGGGATAGATACCAGAGGTATAGTGGTTGACAATACGGTATTTACCACTTTGGCATTTGTCACTCTGGATGAGAACGGAGAGCGTGAATTCTCATTTGCCAGAAAGCCGGGAGCGGACACAATGCTCTGTTACAAGGAAGTGGATGCCGACCTGTTAAGAGACACAAAGGTGTTCCATATAGGTTCGCTGTCTCTTACGGATGAACCGGCCAGAACCACCACGTTTCAGGCGGTGAAGGAGGCAAAGAAATACGGCGCGGTGATATCGTATGATCCGAACTACAGAGCACCGCTGTGGGACAGCAGAGAAAATGCGATGGAGAGGATGAAGAGTATTCTTCCATTTGTAGATATAATGAAGCTTTCGGACGAGGAAACAGCGCTACTCACACCATTTTCCGATCCGGAAGAGGCAGCAGAGTATCTTCTGGGAAGCGGCGTAAGACTTGTTGCGGTCACCCTGGGAAGTGAGGGTGTGCTGATATGCAGCAGGGATGGAAGCCGGAAGGTTCCCGGATTCGTCAGCCATGTGGTAGATACGACGGGGGCTGGAGATTCATTCTGGGGAGCATTTGTATCACAGCTTGTCAGAGCGGATAAGAGACTGGAGGAGTTCAGTATAGATGAGCTTGCAGAGTGTGCAAGATACGGAAATGCGGTTGCGAGCCTGTGTGTCGAGAAGCGCGGAGGACTCAGATCGATTCCTGAAGAGAGCGAGACATTTGAGAGACTCGCAGTAAAGTAAGTGTACTACAATTTTTCACATAAAATTTTCCCTTAACCCTGAAGGCCGGAGAGTTTCCGGCCTTCTTTTTTGTACAATCTAACATTTGGACAGTATAACCATTCAAAAGTGCATTGACTCATAATTCCATTTCCTATAATATGTGGCTGGTGAACAAAAAAAATCATATATACCACATATTATTAGGAAGAGGAATAAATATGAAGAGTAGATTGACGAGAAAAGAAATGCTTCCGCTTGTGGGAATGACCGTCTCGGCGTTCATATTCAACACATCGGAATTTATGCCAATTGGCTTGCTGACAGACATTGCAAAGTCGTTCAGCATATCGGAGTCGAAGGCGGGAATGCTTATCACAGTGTATTCGTGGATAGTCATGCTGTTGTCCCTGCCGCTCATACTTCTTGTGTCGAAGATAGATTTCAGGAAGCTGTTCATGGGAACGATCGCACTGTTTGGAATATGCCAGATCATGTCCGTGATCGCGCCGACATACGGAGTGCTCATGGCATCGCGTATAGGCGTTGCGTGTACCCATGCGATATTCTGGTCGATAGCTTCACCGGTTGCCATAAGACTTGTAAATGAAGAACACAGATCATTTGCACTGAGCATGGTCGTGACTGGAACATCCATAGCTACTATAGCCGGACTTCCGCTTGGAAGACTTGTTGGACAGTATATGGGATGGAGAGTTACATTCCTCATCGTTGGAATCATAGCATTTGCGGTTCTGGTGTACATGGCATTTGTATTCCCTAAGATCGCAAGCGGAGAGCAGTTCCATGTGAAGGATCTCCCTGCTCTTCTGAAGAATCCGGTGCTCATCTGCCTGTATATTCAGACGATACTGTTCGTGCTTGGATACTACACGGTGTACAGTTATATAGAGCCGTTCATGCAGCAGGTTGCAAAGCTCCAGAACAATGTCATCACTGTAGTGCTCCTGATATTTGGAGCGATGGGACTTCTCGGAAGCTATCTGTTCTCAAAGCTTTATGACAAGCACAGATTTGCATTCATCGGTACAGTCATGGCAACTCTTCTTGTGTGGCTGCTGCTTCTGCTTCCGGCGTCAAAGACGTTGGCGACCATGGTACTCCTATGTGCATTCTGGGGAATAACAGCCATGGCGTTCAATGTGACCACGCAGTCGGAGGTCATCAGAAGTGTTGATGAGAAGAGCTCCGCAGTGGCGACTGCCATATATTCAGGACTTTTCAACCTCGGTATCGGAGGTGGAAGCTGGATCGGCGGAATTGTGTGCGACAAGGGCGCGATATCATATATCGGTTTTGTAGGTGCGGTGTTCGCGGTTATATCGGTGCTGTTCTTTGCATTTGTACTTCTAAGAAAATTGAGACAGAGTGTGAACTGACAGAGTATTTGCATATAATTAAATGTAATTGAAATATAATAGCGCGGCAGTGCTGGCATGCGGGTTCGGCTTGGAACATGGCATGTCAGGACTGCCGTTTTTTAGTAAGTTTCAAATAATGGGTTGACATATTATCAAAATGATAATATCATACAAATAACCGGGAGATATTATCAAAAAGATAATAAGTTGGAACGCATGCAGATGCAGGAGGAGAAGAATTATGGACGATAACAGGAAAAAGACGCTTATAGTGGTTGACATGCAGAATGATTTCATTGATGGGGCTCTCGGAACAAAGGAGGCTGCAGCCATCGTGGAGAATGTGAAAAAGAAGATAAAGGAGTATGCTGACCGCGGGGATGAGATCATCTTCACAAGGGATACGCATTATGAGGACTACATGGAGACAAACGAAGGTCGTCATCTCCCAGTTCCACATTGTATAGAGGAAACTGAGGGCTGGGAGATCGCAGCTGGTCTTGAAGTCCCGGGAGCTATATACATCAACAAGACCAGCTTTGGATATACAGGATGGGGAGACTTCGACCTTCAGGATGTTGAGATGGTAGGTCTCTGTACGGATATATGTGTTGTATCAAATGCCCTGATCATCAAGGCTCTGTACCCGGAGATAAATGTCAAGGTCGATGCGAAGTGCTGTGCCGGGGTGACGCCGGAGAGCCATGAGGCTGCGCTGACGACCATGGCGATGTGTCAGGTGGACATAATCAGATAACGGCGGAAATATAAAGGAGGATGAAGCATACGTATGAAGACATATGAGATGAGTGACGAAGAGAAGGAATTCCTTGCCGGATATGACCTGACAAAATATGACAGGCCATCTGTTGCCGCGGATGTGGTTGTATTTTCAGTTATGAAGGATGACGAGTGTGAGGATGTAAGAAGACTTCAGGAGAAGAAGCTCAAGATACTACTGATAAGAAGAGGTGGATTCCCATATAAAGGAAGCTGGGCTATGCCCGGTGGGTTCTGCAGAAAAGGTGAGGATGTCATAGATTCGGCCAGAAGAGAGCTTTGCGAAGAGACCGGTATAGGAGATGCATATGTAAAGCTTGTCGGAGTGTATGGCGAGCCGGGCAGAGACCCGAGAGGCTGGGTCATATCATCAACTTATATGGCACTTATGAACGCCGGAGCCTGTAGCCTTAAGGCAGGAGATGATGCACAGGATGCAAGATGGTTTACGGTTGAACTGACAGAGGTGTCAGGCACAGGCGAAGAAATTGCGAAAAATGAAGTTGAAGCTTCATATAAAGTCCAAAACGGGAAAAGATACAGGCTGGTTCTCAAGAATGCAGACTCTGGTATAAAACTTACGGCAGTGCTGCGAAAAACAGATATGAGCTCATGCGGACGAAGCTCGGACAGCTACGACATAGAGGAATGTGAAGGACTGGCATTTGACCATGCGAGGATCATAACTGAGGCGGTGCTAGGACTGCGGGAGGATGTCAGGAGAGATATGAAGCTGGCATTTGACCTGCTGCCGGATAGATTTACACTCACTGAGCTTCAGAATGTATATGAACAGATATGGGACATGGAACTTACCACACCTAACTTCAGAAGAAAGATTGTGGAATATGTTGAGGAGACTGATGCATATCAGTCCGGTGAGAGATACAGACCTGCCAAACTGTTCACGCGAAGGAATGATGCAAGGAAGTAGAGACTATAGTGTAGTGGATTGATGTTTAAAAGGGAGGAATGAATAGATGACATTTAAGAAATTTATAAAAAATGAGATAGAGGGCTGGAAGAAGCTGGAGGTCACCTGGCTGCTTATCGCATGTGCAGTCATCGTGGGGCTGTCCATATATTGGGATGATACGGTTATGGGGATCATATCGTCCACCACAGGCGTGGTCTGTGTAGTGTGCACGGGAAAAGGAAAGTTGTCAGCGTACATATTCGGTCTTGTGAATACTGTGCTTTACGCGGTTATATCGTATAAGGCTGCACTGTACGGAGAGACGATGCTCAATGCGCTATATTATGTGCCTATGCAGTTTGTTGGATTCTATGTGTGGTCAAGGCATATGAATGATGAGACGCATGAGGTCAGAAAGAAACACATGAAGGCGGTGGGAAGGATATTCATGGTGCTGGCGGTGGCACTTGGCACATTTCTGTATGGGCTGCTGTTAAAGAGACTCGGGGATGCCATGCCATTTGTGGATGCGTTTACAACGGTTTCATCGGTTGTGGCGATGGTTGTATCTGTAAGAATGTTCGCGGAGCAGTGGTGGATATGGATTGCGGTAGATGTGTTTACAATATATATGTGGGCACAAAACTTTGTGAGTGGCAATGACAACATAGCAACGCTGCTCATGTGGATAGTGTACCTTGGAAATGCCGTTATTATGTGTGTCAGATGGGAACGTGAGGTCAGAAGAAATCGCCTGGACGAAGTACACGTTTTCGAAGACGGCACGGCAACAGAGTAAGGGAGGCTGACAAGTTATGTATAGATATAAGGTAGGAATGTATGGGGGTTCGTTTGATCCGCTTCACATAGGACACATCCACGACATCATACGTGCTGCGGCGATGTGTGAGGAACTGTATGTGATGATAAGCTGGTGTGAGGGCAGAGAGTCTGCCTCAAAGGAACAGAGATATCGCTGGATACTTAACAGTACAAGACATCTGCCAAATGTGAAGATAATCATGATAGAGGATAAGGCGGTCTCAAAAGAAGAATATAATACGGATTATTATTGGGAAAAGGGAGCACAGGATATCAAGGACACGATAGGAAAGCCTATAGATGCAGTGTTCTGTGGTTCGGATTATCTTGGAACCGGCAGGTTTGAGAGCCTGTACTGTCCGGAGAGTGAGGTCGTGTACTTTGACAGGGCGGAGGTTCCGGTATCCTCGACAGAGATCCGTGAGTGGGCGACGGCGCATTGGGAGTATATTCCAGAGGTGTGCAGGGATCACTACGTCAGAAAGATTCTGGTTGTCGGCGGTGAATCCACAGGAAAATCCACACTGGTTGAGAATCTTGCGCTGGCATATAACACGAATTTTGTACGGGAGATAGGACGTGACACCTGTGAGTACGCGGGTGGCGAGAATTTCATGGTTGAAGATGATCTGGTGGAGAACTTCATCAGACAGAAGGACGAGGTACGCAGGGCAGCCAGGCATAGCAACAGACTGTTGTTTGTGGATACCGATGCACTGACTACGGGATTTTATTGTGATCTGCTCATGGATGATGATGAACAAAAACGCAGGCTTACAGATATGGCGGGCGCGATAAATGCAACAAATAAGTGGGATCTTGTGTTGTTCCTTGATCCTGATGAAACGGATTTTGTCCAGGATGGGACCCGGAATGAGAAAATAATGCGGGAGAGAAGGCATTACAGCGATTTGCTCAAGGCGTGGTTTGACAAGTATGGGGTACACTGTGAGACGATATCGGGAGATTATCTTGATCGGTTCAACACTGCGAAAAAACTGATTGAGGAACGACTTGCGATAACAACTGTATTTTAAATGACAAATGATCATATATATTAACGCCCATGACATGGTTTTTAAAACAACGTGTTGTGGGTATTTTTGCCTGTTTTTTATCGTATTTATGACTATGAATAAAGTACAGATGATGATACAATAGTAAGCAAGAAACGATGATAAGAAAAAGTGGATGTTAAATCGAAAGAAAATGCTAATACTAGATCAAAAGAAAACGCGAATGTAAAAAAGTAATCATAAATATATTGGAGAGGTGGACAAACATGGCAAAGTATATCTTGAGCTGCTGCTCAACAGCAGATCTTTCAAAGGAGCATTTTGACAAAATAGACGTAAAATATATATGCTTTCACTACGAGCTTGATGGTGTGGAGCATCCTGATGACCTGGGACAGACCATGCCATTTGAGGAATTTTACAGAAAGATGACAGAGGGTGCGGCTACGAAGACCTCGCAGGTGAATTCAGATGAATATTATGATTTCTGGAAACCTTATCTTGAACAGGGGTATGACATACTTCACCTGACATTGTCATCGGGAATAAGCGGGTCTATAAACTCTGCAAATATTGCCAGGGAGGATCTGGAGGAAGAATTCCCTGACAGGAAACTCTATGTGGTAGATTCCCTGGGGGCTTCCTCGGGATATGGGCTGATCATGGACACGCTGGCAGGCATGAGAGATGAAGGCAGGTCCATAGACGAGCTGCATGACTGGATAGAACAGCATAAGCTGGACCTGAACCACTGGTTCTTCTCAACGGATCTCACGTTTTATATCAGAGGCGGAAGAATATCCAAGACTGCTGGAACAGTCGGCACAATACTTGGAATATGTCCACTTCTCAACATGGATGACGAGGGCAGGCTGATACCGAGATCAAAGATAAGAGGTAAAAAGAAGGTTATTCAGGAGATAGTAAAGCGCATGGAGGAGAATGCACAGGATGGGCTTGATTATTCCGGCAAGTGCTATATATCGCAGTCTGCATGTATGGAGGATGCCGAGGCTGTGGCAAGGCTTGTTGAGGAGAGATTTCCAAAACTTGATGGCAAGGTGGAAATCAATTATATAGGAACTACCATAGGAAGTCATACAGGACCTGGCACAGTTGCCTTGTTTTTCTGGGGCAAAAGACGTCAGGGGTAGGATAATACATTGTGCATTCATTTTTCCACTGCTATAATATAGGAAGAGTTTATATTTATTAATTTTTGATGCGCTTGGGCCGATTTTGATATTTAAGACCGGACGATACGGGCTATGTGGCGAAGGCTGGAGGAGAGAGAATGGATAATACAATTGATAAAAGCATACAAATGGACAGTCAGATGAAAGAATTCTTCGAGTGCATAAGCGGGGACGCGGATACACAGCAACAGAGAATCCAGTGTATAAGGAATGGTCTTGCTGCTATTGCTGACAGGCTCAGGCTGGGAAAGGCGGAGATTACTGTTGATATTCCGAAAAACAGGGTTATGCCGCTTGGAGAAAGAAGCAGCGCGGTATTATACGAGAGAGAAGTGACTGAATTGGGTACCCCCGTTGATATAGAGATGAAGATCAGAACCGGTGGTACTGTGTTTATCAAGGATTATCCATATGGTCCGGGTTATTCAGAAGAGGAGATACAGACACACAGGTTTATATTTAGGGAGATATTTATTCAGTACAACCGGACATTGGCTCAGTGCATGCTTGAAAAGATCATGAATACAGATATAAACACGGGTGTTGCCAATCAGAATTCCCTGATGTATTATGCGGTGAATCTGATAAAAAACGGACGGATTGGTGATTATACAGGCATATTTTTTAATATCCACAATTTCAAGTATGTGAATAAGGTTTTTGATTATTCACAGGGAGATGTGATACTTAGAAATTATGCGCATATGGTGAAGTCATATCTTGACAGCGATGAGGAGATAGCAAGGCTTGGAGGAGATAATTTTGTTGTAATCTGTCGTAATGAGAATGCGTCTGATTTTATAAGCAAGATTAAAGATGTTCATATGAGTCATGAGTTCAGATCTGTCAAAAGAGAATTACAGCTGGGAGTTACAGCGGGTATAGCCTGCCTGGAAGGCGTTGATAAGCCGAGGGAAGTTATGGCCAGAACCAGCATTGCGTATCAGGCAGCAAGAAAAACCGGAGCGGGCTCTATAGTGGTATATACAAAAGAGATTCAGAAGCAACTTATGGATGATCAGGAGATTCTGGCTGCTTTTCCCCAGGCACTTGCTGCGGGCGAGTTTGTAGTATATTATCAGCCAAAGGTGAGGATTGCGGACAAAAGTATATATGGTGCGGAGGCACTTGTCCGCTGGGTGAGAGATGGACAGGTGGTTACACCTGCGAGATTTATACCGCAGTTTGAGAGAGAGGGAAGTGTGTGCAGGCTTGACTACTATATGCTTGAGCAGGTATGCGGTTTTTTGAAGAGCAGACTGGATAAAGGTCTGAAGATTGTGCCTGTATCAGTCAATTTTTCCAGAAGACATCTGGAAGAAGGCGATCTGGTAGAACGAATAACCGGTACCATAGACAGATTTGGGATAGACAGAAGCTATATTGAGATAGAGCTCACAGAAAGTGAGGATTATCAGAATTATGAGATCATGTCCAGCGTGATAGGAAGACTCAAGGAACGAGGCATAAGTACATCTATAGATGATTTTGGTACAGGATTTTCTTCGCTCAACATGATCAAAAAGGTTGACCTTGATACCATCAAGATAGACAAATCGCTGATACCTTTTGACGATGTAAACAATAATAAGCATCAGGATATAGTGATGTTTGCAAGCATAATAGATCTCATAGGCCGGCTCGGGAAAAAGTCAGTTGCGGAGGGCGTTGAGACAACTCAGCAGCTTGACTATCTGGAAAAGCTTGGCTGTGATATAGTACAGGGATATGTGTTTGACAAGCCCCTGCCAAAGGATGAATTTGAGCAAAGGCTGGAATCGGGATATTAAAAAGCGGCAATGGAGCCATATGAACTCCATTGCCGCTTTTTGTGTATGTAGTAAAACGGTAAAATATATATACATGGGGACTTGTTTCTTCACCGGGAAAATGATAAAACTGTTGAGAGGATTGATAAGGAAACACAGCAAAAATTGCTGCTTGAGATGGGGTGCCAGGGAAGTGGCTGACCGTGTTATATTTATGGCTAACGGGATCATAGTTGAGGATGGAACTCCGAAGCAGCTGTTCGGAAACCCGCAGAATGACAGGACAAAGGCGTTTCTCAGTTCAATTCTCAACACATAATAGAGTGCCTGTATGTTGTATGCTGTGGCACGGACTAAAAAGAACGAGAGGTTTCACAGATGAAGAGTAGACAGGTAAGGAATTCACTGCTGCTAGTTTTGACAGCTTTTATATGGGGCGTAGCCTTTGTTGCGCAGAGACAGGGAGGAGATGCGGTTGGACCGTTCTCTTTCAACGGAATAAGGTCACTGATTGGCGGTGCTGTTCTTATACCGGTCATATTTATAATTGACAGGATAAAACCATCTGATAGGAAACCGAGTAATAGATCAGATAGAAAGAGACTTGTGATTGGAGGTATATGCTGTGGAACTGTTCTGTTCCTGGCAAGCTCTGCACAGCAGCTTGGACTTTATATGGGAACACCGGCGGGAAAAGCGGGATTCCTCACAGCGTGTTACATATTGCTGGTTCCAATTCTGAGTCTGTTTTTGAAGAAGAAATGTGGCTGGAATATATGGCTTGGAATAGTTATAGCTGTGGTGGGGCTTTATCTGCTTTGTATGAGCAGCTCACTGTCATTTCAGAGCAGTGATCTTATGGTGCTTGTATGTGCATTGCTTTTTGCAGTACATATACTAGTGATAGACCATTTCTCACCGCTTGTGGATGGAGTCAGAATGTCATGTATACAGTTTTGGGTATGCGGGATTCTCAGCATATTCCCGGCGTTTTTCTCGGAGATGCATCATAGTGTGGCTGGAATTGCGGCATGGGTGCAGCCTCTCGGTACATTGAGTGCGTGGATTCCGATACTCTATGCAGGAGTGTTGTCGTGTGGCGTGGCATATACACTTCAGATAGTTGGACAGAACGGACTAAATCCCACTGTCGCTTCAATGATCATGAGCCTTGAGTCGGTATTCTCTGTCATTGCCGGTTGGATCATCCTTGGAGAACGTATGGGGGTAAGACAGCTTGCAGGATGCGGGCTGATATTTGCCGCAATACTTCTGGCACAGATCCCGGTCGGACGAGGAAAGAAAGAGATGGCATGAACGTCTTGAGAGCCGATGATAAAAATACTTTGTTTTCACAAGAAAAAATATGCCGCAGACGTACATATAACGCTGAAACACTTGAAAAAAATGCGAGTTTTTATTTACTTGCAAAAATGGGTTGACATTAAAATACTTCAGTGCTAGTTTAGGTACCGAACAAAGAGCAAATGCAAAGAACAGAATACGGTCGTCAAAGATCGCATACTTCAGAGAGCCGCCGGTTGGTGTGAGACGGTGTATGTCCTTGATGATTATCCTCTGCGAGCAGTGCACTGAATTCCCTGGTCATGAGATGCCAGAGACATTAGGTGTCACCGGTTTTCTACCGTTACATAGAAACTTATTTCAATAGACAGTGAGTAGTGGTCAGGCGAGATAAGGTCAGAGAGGTCATCCTTTTATGATGGCAAATAAAGTGGTAACGCGGAAGTATACAGGCTTTCGTCTTTATGAGATTGCATAAAGACGAAAGCCTTTTTTTATTTACTCTTTGCAAAAAATGAGATATCGTCATAAGGCGTGAGAAAGGAGAAAGATATGAATAGTTTGGTAATTGTTCTTATCGCAGTAGTAGTTTTAGGTGCTGGCTATCTTGGCTATGGAAGATGGCTTGCAAAGAAATGGGGTGTAGATCCAAATGCAAAGACCCCAGCAGTTGCAAATGAGGATGGCAAGGATTATGTACCATCATCAAAGCTTACAGTATTTGCACATCAGTTTTCATCGATAGCAGGTGCCGGTCCTGTCCAGGGACCTATCATCGCAGCTATGTTCGGATGGGTTCCAGTTTTACTCTGGCTGCTTGTCGGAGGCGTATTCTTTGGTGCAGTTCAGGATTTTGGTTCACTTTATGCATCAGTTAAAAATGGTGGTAAGTCAATAGGACTTGTCATCGAGAAGTACATAGGCAAGGCAGGAAGAAGATTCTTCTCACTGTTCTGCTGGCTGTTCACACTTCTTGTTATAGCAGCATTTACATCGATGGTTTCATCGACATTTAACGGTTTCACAGCAGGCACTGACGGAGCTGTGACAAAGAACTTCAATGGTGCTGCAGCGGCAACAGTTTCAATGTTGTTCATAGTAGTAGCCATGGTATTCGGTGTGGTTATGAAGACATGCAAGAATATGAAGGAGTGGCTCAAAGCTATAGTAGCCATCGTCCTCATCGTTGCAATGTTTGCAGTAGGTATGAAATGTCCTTGGTACTTAAATGGTGACCAGTGGAATTACGTAATCATGGCTTACCTCTTCCTCGCATCAGTTCTTCCAATGTGGTTACTCATGCAGCCAAGAGATTACATGACAACATTCATGCTCATCGGTATGTTAGTTGGTGCATTTGTCGGAGTTCTGGTAGGACATCCTGATATGAACCTGAATGCATTCAATGGTTTCACAGTTGTATCATCAACAGGAGCTAAGAGTTATCTGTTCCCAACATTGTTTGTAACGATCGCCTGTGGTGCGGTTTCCGGTTTCCACAGCCTTGTTTCATCAGGAACATCATCTAAGACAGTAAGAAATGAAAAAGATATGCTTTTCGTAGGTTATGGCGCAATGATCCTTGAGACGCTCCTCGGAGTTATCTCACTTATAGTAGTTGGTGCTGTCGCAGTTGGCGGCAAGGCTCCAGAGGGTCTTACACCTTTCCAGATCTTCTCACAGGGTATCGCAGGATTCCTCGAGAAGTTCGGACTTCCAAACTCAGTTGCAAATGTATTCATGACAATGTGTGTATCAGCACTTGCTCTTACATCACTTGACTCAGTTGCACGTATCGGACGTATGTCATTCCAGGAGCTCTTCATGGGAGACACAACAGATACATCCAAGATGCCTGTATGGCAGAAGATACTTACAAACAAGTATTTTGCAACAGTTATAACACTGTTCTTTGGTTATCTTCTCTGCAAGGGTGGATATTCAAATGTATGGCCACTCTTCGGATCAGCAAACCAGATGCTTGCAGCCCTTGTACTTATAGGCGTAGCAGTATTCCTCAAGGCAACAAACAGAAAGCACGCAATGCTCTACCCACCTATGCTGATAATGCTTGCTGTTACATTTACAGCTATCGTGCTCAATGTAATAGGCAATGTACAGAAGTTCCAGGCTGGAACAGCAACATTCCTTGTAGAGGGACTTCAGCTTATAGTAGCAGTATTCCTTATCGTGCTTGGTATCATCGTGGCCATCACATGTATCAAGAAGCTCGTTCTTATGAAGAAGGAGAATGCTGAGAAGGCAGAGGCTTAAATGATGAGTGGGGGGAATCCCCGATAAAGATTTTAAATATAATAACTACCAAAAAATCAGGCAATTGGTGAAATACCGATTGTCTGATTTTTTATGTTTACATGGCATGGCTGTAACCAACATTAAGGATTGACAGGCTGAAGTCTTTGAAGGAAAATAATAGGGAAAATGAGGGGTGTCATTCTCTTTGAGATCTTTGGACACCTGGAATAGTGGAGGAAATACAGGTATGATACAGGATATAGAACCACAGAGGTTTAATAATCAATATAGTAACAGGAGAGAACCAGAGGATCACGATATGGTTCTCTCTTTTTCTGAGAAAATGATATTTGCGAAAGTTATGGATGATGAGAACTTGCTTGGGTTTATGACGTATGGAGAACTGCAGAAAATAACCGGATGCGATAGGAAAATAGGGGATCTGGTTTATCTCTTTTCAATAGATGATACTGCATATTTTCTGTGGAATGGAGATAACAGACTTGCTGCCCCGGGCTATGAATACCGAAGCATGTATAAGACAAGGGCTTGCTATCCGAAGACTGCGGTTCTTGCGGCGGCGACCGGCTGGCATCTGTCGCTTTGGTACAGGACCAACAGGTTCTGTGGTGCCTGTGGAGAGAGAACTGTTCATGATGAGAAAGAGAGGATGCTCAGATGTCCGTCATGCGGCAGGCTGATATTTCCAGTCATAGCTCCTGCTGTTATAGTGGGCGTGATCGACGGCGACAGGATCATACTTACCACATATGCGGGCAGGGAGTACAAGAGATATGCCCTGATAGCGGGATTTACCGAAATAGGGGAGAGCGCTGAGCAGACCGTCAGACGGGAGGTCATGGAGGAGGTCGGCATCAGCGTTAAGAATATCACTTATTACAAGTCACAGCCATGGGGCTATGACAGCAATCTTCTCATGGGTTATTTCTGTCAGGCAGACATACCGGAGGGCGGTGACGGACATCTGACCATAGACAGACAGGAGCTTGCAACCGGAGAGTGGGTGAACCGTGATGATATTCCAGACTATCCGGAGCACCTGAGTCTCACACATGAGATGATGGTATACTTTAAAGAGCACGGACAGGAAGTGTTTAAGTGACAAATAGAGCTAAGATGTAATATCCATTGAATATCCGGACGGGTGGTCATTGTCGTTTTCAAGTTACACACGGAGTTAAGATCGCTGTTTATTGCAGGACTCACTACAAATACCCTACGGGCAGAAAAAAGATTATTTAAGTTTTAAACGGTTGTGTAAATGTATGGAGTTATTGTATTATAGACAAATCAAGGATATGGATACTTGAGAAAAATATGGAGAATGTTTCTTTATATAATAAGACATTAAAAATGGGCTTATATCGAGAAAAAATGGGTAAATGGAATATGAAAAAGACAGGAATTGTGATATGTGTGCTTGCGGCACTGGTGGGACTTGTGGGATGTTCATCAGTGGTAAGCAGTGATAAAACAGATAGAACCAAATCGGGTATAGAGAGTCAAGGAAAGTTCAAGGTCAATACGCCGGATGAGGAGTGGTTCAAGGAGACTGCCCTAGATGTGGCGGCTTCGGTGAACGAACTTGCAAATGATGAAGCTTATATAAAGATAATGGGCGGAAGTGACGATGTTGCTGAAGTCGCAAGTGACTGGGGGGATAATATAGCCGACACAAGTGGCAAGATTGCAGTTGTGATAATCTCGGATAAAGCAGCAAAATTCATTATGGGGCAGACTGATGGTGAAACGTCCCTGTCCGATACGGCCAGAGACCGTGTTGAAAAAAATGCATGCTTGGCATTTGGAAATTATGTGACCGCCAGCGCTGGGGGAGCGAGTGCATTGGCGGCCTCATCAATACTTAGGTATGATCAGGCGTATGTAGTAAGTGAACCGGTGCTGGATCAGGTGTGGGTGATCCCAGCTGGGGAGGAATGTGCACTGTGGATAGCCTATAGTAACTGTGGTGACGGAATAGTGAGCGTGAGTGGAAGTTACATGGCACTCCCTGATGGTCAGACTGTGGAGGAGGCTGCGGATTCACTGTTCAGCACGTGGGGGTTAGAAGTAGAGGTGCACGAGTGGTAAAGTCACTTTGATATATGTGTTTTAAATAAACGGCGGAGACTGATATGTACCCAGAATCCTGGACACATATTTATGAACTAGGCTGAACACATGGATGCTATCCTGTATTGTACAGGT